>NZ_LZXX01000150.1:0-427 GCF_001729305.1 Burkholderia sp. A2
CGCGCGCGTGCAGTCGTTCGTGTCGCGCAAGGCCGTGACCTCCGCGCGCGCGTCGCTGCTGTCGGCGCTCGGCATCAGCGACCTGTACCAGCTCGACCAGCTCGACCTGCAGGCCACCAGCACGCTCGACAACGGCGTGCAGCAGGCGGTCGCCGAGCGGCTCGCGCGGGCATCGACGCGCGACGGCGCGCAGGCCGCCGGCCTGTACGGTTTCGAGATGCTCGCGCCAAAGGACGACCCGTCGCACCTCACGTACAGCTTCACGCTGTACGAGCACCGCAACGGCGCGAACATGCTGCGCGTGCAGACCGACAGCGTGAACCAGCCGTTCGACGTGAATCGTGGCGGCCGTATCAACCTGGGCTCGACCGCGAAGCTGCGCACGCTGATCACGTACCTGCAGATCGTCGCCGACCTGCACGCGCGC
>NZ_LZXX01000150.1:455-1041 GCF_001729305.1 Burkholderia sp. A2
GCGCGCGTGAAGCCCGATCCGATCGACGGGCTGTCGCGCTGGGCGCTCGACTACCTGTCGCATACGCGCGAGCGCTCGCTGCAGGCGATGCTCGATGCGTCCGTCGAGCGCAAGTATTCGGCGAGCCCGGACGTGTTCTACACGGGCGGCGGCGCGCAGGTGTTTTCGAACTTCGAGAAGTCGGACAACGGCCGCATCCTGACGCTGCACGCGGCGTTCGAGCACTCGGTCAACCTCGTGTTCGTGCGGCTGATGCGCGACATCGTTCACTACGAAACGCTGCAGGCGGCCGGCCCGTCGTCGTCGTGGCTCAACGATCCCGCGCAGCGCCAGCATTACCTGCAGCAATTCGTCGACGGCGAAAGCCAGGTCTACGTGAAGCGCTACTACACGCGCTATGCGGGCAAGGCGCCCGACGAAGCACTCGCGCTGATGCTGCGCGACGTACGCAAGTCGCCGCCGAAGCTCGCGACGGTGCTGCGCAGCGTCGCGCCGAACGAATCCCTCGCATGGTTCGACGCGCAGATGCGCGCGCAATTGAAAGGCACGCCGGCCGCGACGCTGTCCGACGACGATCTCGCCGCGC
>NZ_LZXX01000150.1:1250-1603 GCF_001729305.1 Burkholderia sp. A2
ACGCGGCCGCGATCGGCGCGTCGGGCGACCAGCCGGACGCACTCGCGAAGCTGATCGGCCTGATCGCGAACGGCGGCCAGAAGGCGCCGACCGAGACGATCACGCGGCTCGATTTCGCGAAGGGCACGCCGTACGAAACGCGTTTCGTGCGCGCGGCCGCGCAACCGCAGCCGATGCTGGCGCCGGAGATCGTCAACGTGGCGCACACGCTGCTGCGCGACGTCGTGCTCCATGGCACCGCGCGCCGCCTGGCGGGCGGGCTCACGCTGCCGGACGGCAAGACGCTCGACGTGTACGGCAAGACGGGGACGGGCGACCAGCGCTTCAACGTCTATGCACGCGGCGCGCGGCTG
>NZ_LZXX01000151.1:0-8879 GCF_001729305.1 Burkholderia sp. A2
GATCGTCGCCGGCGGCAAGCCAGACCTGGGTTCGATGAGCCTGGTCCATGTCGTCAGGTGCACCTGGTCCGCCCATCTTGGTTGGAACCCAACCGGGTTCCAAACTGTTGACTCGCACGTCCGTCCATCGACGCGCAACCGAGAAAGCCAGCATGGCGTCATGCAGCTTGCTCTCGGCATAGGCTTCTGAGCCGTTCCAACGGCGCTTGCGCCAAAGGACATCGTCCAGGTTGGCCTGCGCATGGTGATGCATGCCGGAACTCAGATAGACGAGACGCCGCGGACGTTGGATCAGTGCGGTAAGTATGTAGGCCGACAGCGTGTTGATCGCGAAGACGTGCGGCAGGCCGTCGCTCGTGACGCGATGCCCTTCACGGTAACCGACCGCGGCGTTATGGATTACGGCGTCGAAGTGACCCAGGGCGTTGACCTGCTCCGCGACGTTTTTGGCGCCAGCAATCGTTTCCACATCACCGACGACGACCGCCTCCGCTTGGGGCAATGCGCGCCGTGTGTCTTCTGCGCGGTTGGCATTGCGCGCGTGCAGCACAACCTTGTGCCCTTGTTGTACCAGCAGTTCGGCAGCCATCAGGCCGAGGCCAGTGGACGAACCGGAAATGAAGATGCGAGACATGTTGTTTCTCCTGAGATGAGCCGCTGGGCGCTGCCCATGCGGCGCTGATTCAAGTTTGCCGGCTGCGAGAAGCGGCCACGAGCAGGACGCCCAGCAGCGCGCAGGCAGCGCCGAACAAATAGACGGCGGCATAACCGAATTGCCCGGCAATCAGGCCGGCGGCTGGCCCTGAAATACCGTAGGCGATGTCGAGAAAGGCCACGAAGGCGCCCATCGCGCTGCCGCGGTTGGCCGGCGGTACGCGCTTGAGTGCTTCGACACCCAAGGCCGGGAAAACCAGCGCGCAACCGAGGCCCGTCACCAGTGCGCCGGCAAGTGCGGTCCACTCGTTCGGCCCAAGCCACAACATCGCCTGTCCGATGGCTTCGCCCGCCAGCGACCACGCCGCGACACGATAGCCGCCCAAGCGATCAGGCAGATGCCCCAGCACGACTCGAACAAAGATGAAGCCGATGCCGAATGCCGTCATCACCAGCCCTGCATTGCCCCAGTGGCGCGCCGCGAAGTACAACGAAGCGAACGCCGTGAGGCCGGACAGTCCTACGCCCTGCAGCATCAGTCCAAGCCCTTCCCGCCAGATCCGATTGACCACGCGATAGAACGGCAGTCGCACACCGCCGGGGGACAAATACGCGGTTGAGCGTAATGTGATCAGCGCGGCAAGAACCGGCGCCACGATGCAGGCGATCATCGCGGCCGCCAAGCCATGCCTTTGATACAGCGCCATGCCCACGGGTGCACCGATGGACAGGGCGGCGAACATCGCGATGCCGGTCCAGGACATCGACATGCCGGCGCGCTGAGGCCCAACCGACGCAATCGCCCAGGACACGCAACCCGTGACGAACTGGCTTTCACCGAAGCCGGCCATGAGACGACCGGCCACCACGATGCCCAGGCTCGTGGTGGGCGACAAGCCGGGCACGGACGCCACCAGATACAGGAACCCCGCCAACGCGGAAATGACAGCGCCTTGTAGCGCGGAACGCTTGCCGCCTTGATGGTCGACCACCCGTCCGGAATAGCCGCGAGTGAGCACGGTCGCGACGAACTGAACGCCGATCACCAGGCCCACGACCAGGTTGCTGAAGCCAAGATGGCCGTGAACGAACAGCGGAATGACCGGCAATGGCAGGCCGAC
This sequence comes from Burkholderia sp. A2, assembly GCF_001729305.1. NCBI lineage: Bacteria > Pseudomonadati > Pseudomonadota > Betaproteobacteria > Burkholderiales > Burkholderiaceae > Burkholderia > Burkholderia sp. A2. The sequence goes on from NZ_LZXX01000151.1 coordinate 1,776, forward strand.
TGCCAGATAGCCGCAGAACAGCGCGGCAATGATGCCCGTTGCCGGGCGCGACAGGAGTACAGGCGCCGTGTCGGCCTGCACTGCCCGCTTGTTGACGAACGCCTGCATGGAAGCCTCCAGTGAGATGAGCATGAAAACGAGGCGGAAGGCCCGGCGCGCCGGGTGGCCCCCTGTCGTCAGGCTGCGGCGAAGAGATCCGTGCGATAGCCGCTGGCTTCGATCAGGTAGTCACGCGAGGCCGTGACATCTGCGTTGAGCTTGGCCAGGTCGACGCCGATCAGTTGGCCTGCACGCTTGCGCAGTTGGCCGGCCACCATCACGGTGTCCACGTCAGCCCGCTCGACAGCCTGCACAATCGTCCCGACTGCGTTGGTCACCGGGAAAACGGCCACCCCGTTGGTACGGACCATGATGATGTCGGCCTGCTTGCCCGGCGTCAGGGTGCCGATCTGGTCTTCCAGCCCGGCCGCGCGAGCGCCATTGACCGTTGCAGCCTTCAGCACCGCTTCGACGGAAATCGGCGTGGGCGCGGCGGCTTCGCCACGGAAACGCCGGTAGCGCATGGCCGAACGCTGTTGTCCGAACAGCGCGTGCATCTCTCCGAACATGTCGCTGCCGAATGCCGTATCGAGGTCGATTCCCAGCGCCGGGGTCAGGCCGTGGTCCACGGCCTGCTGATAGGCGAAGGTTTCGTCGTCGAAGCCGAACAGTGCGTCCGAACGCGGGTTGACCGTGACGTTCACGCCAGCATCGGCCAGCAGCTTCCATGTCTCCTGCGGAACGCGCGTGCAGTGATTGAAGATGTTGTGCGTGCCCAGCACGCCCGGCTTCGCGAATTCCGGGCCAAGCTTCGCCAGATCACCGATGAACTCGGTCAGGATGCGCATATCCAGTTCGCGTGCGACCTTCCACCAGTCCAGATTGAGCTGGCCGAACAGGCCCACGCGCACGAGGCTGCCTGCGTTGTTCCAATTGTGCGCGAGCCGTTGCAGGTCGCCCGGCAAGTGCGCGGCGGAGGCTTTCTTGTCCATCGCCGCGCCGACCATGTGCAATGCACGGATGCCGGTCGTTGCGAGGGCATCGAGCGCGGCATCCGTGTGCTCCGGGCTGCGCGAATTATGGCTAGCATCGATGATCGTGGTAATGCCGGCATCCAGCGAGGCGGCGGCCGTGAGCTTCGTGCTCAGATACATGTCCAGCGGGCGGTAGTGCGCGCCCAACTGCTCGGCAACCACATCGATGTAGGCGAACAGATCGTCCACGTTCGGCATCATGCGGCGCATCACGCCGAGCCACATGTGATGATGGGCATCGACCAGGCCCGGCATGACGATATGGCCCGCGGCGTCAATGACTTGGACATCATCCGCTTGCAAGGCAGCGCCGACCGCGGCGATGCGACCGTCCTGGACCAGGACGTCGCCCACGGCGAGATTGGGAACCTTGGCATCCAGCGTCAGGATGGTGCCGCCTTTGAAAAGAGTGCGCTGCGCAGTCATGGAATGCTCCTTGGAAGTTGCGGTGGACCAGTCGCCACGAGGTCCGCTCGGTGGGTGTTGTCCCAAGGAAAACCGCGGTTCGTAACGTCACGGTTCACACGATAGGTTGCGCGCCATCTTTGATAAAGGTAGATTCATTCACATTATCTTTGCTAAAACTCAAAGATGGAGGTGTGATGAATTTCGACGGACGATTGCTGTCCGGAATGAGTGTGCTGGCCGCGGTAGTCGAGGCCGGCAGCTTCAGCCGCGCAGGCGCAGTGTTGGGGCTGTCGGCCTCTGGCGTGAGCAGATCGATAGACCGGTTGGAGGAAAGGCTCGGCGTGCGTTTGCTGAATCGCACGACGCGCACCCTGCACCTCACGAGCGAGGGCAAGAGCCTATATGAACGCGCTGTACCGCACCTCGAGGGCATCGAGGAGGCGGCCAGCTATGTTTCGGGTGCCGCCGTCTCAGTGCGCGGAGCATTGCGGGTCAGCTTGAACCCGATCTTTGCCCGCTATGTCCTGGCGCCGAAACTCCCCCTCCTGCGCGAACGCCATCCGAGTCTTGAGCTGACGATCGTGCAGCAACCAGACGTTGGCGATTTGGTGACCGAGGGCATCGATGTTGCGGTGCGCTTCGGGCCGCAGCCGCCGTCAACCATGACATCACGACTGCTGCTCCAGACGCGCGTACTGACCGTGGCGTCCCCGGAATATCTGGCGCGGCGTGGCCGGCCCAAGCGACCGGAAAAGCTCCTCGATCACGAGTGCATCCAATACATCGATCCGCGTCGTGGCAGGCCGTTCTCATGGGAATTCCATCGCGGACGGGAAGTACTGCCGGTCGATACCCGCGGCCATTTGACTACGACCGATGTAGATTTCATGGTTCAAGCCTGTGTGAACGGCGCCGGCATTGCTCAGGTGCTTGCCCTCAATGTCGCGCATCTGATCGCCGACGGGTCGTTGATCGAGTTATTCCCGGAGTGGCCAGGCGAAACTTACCCGTTGTATGTCACCCGTCCATCGCGCCGACTGGCGCCTGCAGCAGTCGAAGCTTTCCTGGATTTCTGCTCAGAGATCTGTGCGAACGTGGCGGGGGCCTAAGCCGGCTCTGGCAAATATTTCTACGGCCATTGGTATCACAAAGAAGGCTTCGATCGTCGCCTGTCAATCTGCCGTGACACCCCACCGCTACGCACTCTTGTGGCGAGCTGCTGCCCCAGCCGCTGCTCGATAACTGTGGCGGTAACGGGCTGGACGCCTTGACCTTTCGGGCTGAAATCAAGGATGCACCCCAGCGCACGGACTTCCTTGTCCGAACATGAGTGGCCGAGCGTCGAGGGCAACGGGTCTGCCTCACACGCAGCCTGCTTGCGACGCTGAACGTGCGCAAACTGATGCAGGTAGTGAAGGTGGGGTGGGAAACACGATAGCTTGGCCGCAGTTCGCCCCTGAGCTCGCCCAATTGCTTGATCTCCGCGATAAGCTGGATTCGGCAATGAGGAACCAAGCTAGAAAGGCACGCCTCGGCCTGTTACGTGGTCCTAGCAGAAGACATCCCAGCCATTTTTACGACTTCCTTCAACAGCTGTCGCAGCGGCACACGACTTCGTACCAAGATGACTTCTGGCGCAGGCAATCTTGCAGGGGGGCTGATTCCGGCATGACATTCCGTCTGCCGAATCGAGCGAACGACATTCGCACCGAATTCGTCCGGCATGCAGCCACGCGGGTCGACTCGTCTCGAGCGCCGAGTCACACGATCTCATTCCACAGGAGAAATTGCATCGAGACGAAAGCTGCTCTTTACGAATGGCGACGCAATGACAACGTGGCTGACATATTTTTCGATGCCGATATCACGTTTCAACAGCCCCTCCATCACGTCACGGAAGTGGTCGACGTCGCGCGTAACGACCTTGAGCAGATAATCGTAGCCCCCCGTAGCGTGATGGCACTCCATGATCTCGTCGATATCGGCGATGGCGTCAATAAAACGCACGAAGTCGTCACGACGATGGTCGGTGAGCGTGATCTTGGCAAACACGATTTGAAACCCGCCGATCTTCTCGATCCGCACTGTTGCGCCGTAGCCCGTAATGAATCCCGCGTTCTCGAGCCGCTTGACGCGCGTCAGGCACGGGCTGGCCGAAAGCCCGACGGCGTCGGCCAGTTCCACGTTGGTCATGCGACCGTCACTCTGCAACTCGGCCAGAATGCGCAAGTCCAGCCGGTCAAGTGTGCAATCCGCTTTCATTTTCGCCCTGCCGTCGTTCCGTACGGTTAACTCTGAACGCGTGTCTTCAAGCTGCCGCCAAGACGAATAGTATCCCAACCGTTCGAACGAAAATACCGTCATCTTGCGATCTGTCCCCGCTGTTTGGCATCGCACGTCCCACACCGCAGAAGCTGCCGCTGGCCCACTCGAAAACGCGTCAAATCTTGTTTTTTGCGCCGAAAAATTCGGCTGAATAGCACAGTCGCTCCTGCTTAAATTTCACGTACCGACGTTGCCATCGACGCCTGTCCGAACGGGCGCGCGGCACCGCCTCCGTTCAAGGGTCCCTCAGAGGGATTCGCTACTCATCGAGACTGACGACATGATCGACTTCGAGCCGAAGTTCATAACTTTCGATTGCTACGGCACCCTCGTCCACTTCCGAATGGCCGAGACGGCTCGGGAAATCTACGGCAATCGTCTTCACGGCGACGCGATGGAAAACTTCGTGAAGCTCTTCGCCGCCTATCGTCGCGACGAAGTGCTTGGTGCATGGAAACCCTTTCACGACGTCGTCGTCAATTCGGTGCGCCGCACGTGCGAACGCACCGGCGTGACCTTCGTCGAACGCGAGGCCGAACAGTTCTATCTGGCTGTGCCGTCGTGGGGACCGCATCCGGACGTGCCGGAAGGGCTCGCGCGCCTTGCGAAGAAATACAGGCTGGTCGGTCTGAGCAACGCGGACAACTCGCAGATCATGAGCAACATCGAGAAGCTCGGCGCGCCGTTTCATGCGGTCATCACCGCGGAAGACGCCGGCGCTTACAAGCCGCGGATGCAAGGATTCGAATACATGTTCAGGAAGCTCAATGTGCAGCCGCACGAAATCCTGCACGTCTCGTCCAGCCCGCGTTATGACCTGATGACCGCACACGACCTCGGTATCGTCCATAAGGCCCATGTGCTGCGCGGCCATGAGCCGGAAGCGCCGGAATACGGCTACACGCCCGTCAGGAGCATCATCGAATTGGCCGAGCATCTCGGCTTGTGAGCCGATCACGCCACCCCGGCTCCGACGATTGCCGTGGGCCCGCATCGCGCTGCTCCAATGATGCCGTTCTGCAGGTCGATCGCTCGGCAACCATGTTCCGCACTACTGTCGTCTACTTCTCACACTCGGAGTCGCTGTTGTCCACGTCCCCTGTTGCCGGCGGCACGAACCGTGCAGCCCCGGCTGCCGCCGATACACTGCCGGGTAGCGGCCTGTCGGTGGGCTTCACGCGTCTGGACGAATCGGACGCGATCGCTATCACACACCGCATGTACGGCATTGACGGATCAGCAACGAGATTCTCGACCGAGAAGGACGACACCTTTCGCATCGATGCTCGTGATGGCGCGCGGTACGTACTCAAAGTCTCCAACCCCGGTGAGACGGCTGAAGAGCTTGACCTGCAGGTCGCCGCGATGCGGCACGTCGGCGCGGTCGCCCCGCAGTTGCCGGTGCCGCGCGTGATACCTGGTACAGGGGGGCAGTTTGTCTTACCGCTCGCGTTACCGGCCCATCCGCATCGGACGGCGAGGCTCTACAGCTTTCTCGACGGTATGCCGCTCGACAAGCTGCATTCCGCCATGGTCAATTATTACGAGATCGGTGAAGTTCTGGCGCAGTTGCAACTGGCCCTCGCCAGCTTCCGTCATCCAAACGAGCGCCGGGTACTCGCGTGGGACGTCAAGCACTTGTCGAGCCTAGCAGGATTGCAGGCCCATATCGCCGACCCGTTGCATCGCTCGCTGATCGAGCAGGCATTCACCCGCTTTGCGATGATCGAGCCCGCATTGCGGGGCTGTCGCACGCAGGTCGTACATAACGATTTCAACCGCTCGAACATCGTCGCAAATCCTGGCGGCCCGCGATTCGTCAACGGGATCATCGACTTCGGGGACACCGTGCACACCGCGGTCGCCATCGACGTCGCCACCGCGGTAATGAACCAGTTTCCGCTCGACTTCGACGCCGACGCGCCGCACGATCTGTTCACTCAGGCGCGTGAGCTCCTGCATGGCTATCTCGCGCACGCTCAATTGAGTGTCGACGAACTGGTCCTGATTCCGCATCTGGCCATGGCGCGCGTCGCGGCGCGCGCGTTGCTGACCTCATGGCGTGCGACGCTGTTTCCGGAAAACGAAGCCTACATCCTGCGTTTCACTCGCCCCGGATGGGAGCATCTGCGCTGGTTCATGCAGCGCGACCACGAAACCGTTTCGCGTGCCTTGCTCTGATTTCCCTTCGCCCGCTCACCTCACCTGCCCCGATTGACCTATGAACACGACATCGAAACCGACTGCGCCGGCCGACGCCGCTGATACGAGCAAAACCCCCGACGCACTGCGCGGCGACATGCCGAACGGCTTCAATCCGTCGGCGATCTCTCATCTCGACGCCGCCACGCAGACGCACATCGCTCGCCGGCTGCGGCTGCTCAGCCCGTCTTATCGACTGTTCTATGCCGAGCCAGTGAAGATTGTGCGTGGCGAGAAGGTCTATCTGTACGACGATCAAGGCAACGACTATCTCGATGCTTACAACAATGTCGTCTGCGTCGGGCATGCCAATCCGAGCATCGTCGAAGCCATTGCGCGTCAGCTCTCGACGCTCTGTACGCACACCCGCTACATGCAGGAGCCGATCCTCGACTATGCCGATGCGCTGCGCGCGACGTTCAACACGTCGATTCGCGACGGTCAGATGATGTTTACCTGCACGGGATCCGAAGCGAACGATCTGGCCATGCGCATCGCAATGCACTACACCGGTAAGGCCGGCGTCATTGTGACCAGCGAGGCATATCACGGCAACTCGCATCTCACCTCGGGATTTTCCCCGTCGCTCGGTCGCAAGGCCCTGCTCGGCCCCTATGTGCGAACGGTGCCTGCTCCGGATTCCTACCGTGTGCCTCTGTCCGAGATCGGCCAGCGCATGGCCGAGCAGGTCGCGTTGCAGATCGAGGACATCCGCCGCCACGGCGGCGGCCTGGCGGCGTTCATCGCCGACTCGTTCTTCTCGTCGGATGGCGTGTTCGCCCACCCGACCGACGTGCTCGCACCGGTAGCCGAAGTCGTACGCCGCGCCGGCGGCCTGTTTATCGCGGATGAGGTGCAGTCGGGGTTCGGGCGCAGTGGTACGCATATGTGGGGGCACGAGCGTCACTCGGTCGAGCCCGACATCGTCACGCTCGGCAAACCGATGGGCAACGGCTATCCGGTGGCCGGCCTGGTCGTGCGCCCCGAGATCGTCGCCGGATTCGGCCAGGACATGCGCTACTTCAACACGTTCGGCGGCAATTCGGTGGCCATCGCCGCCGCGCAGGCCACGCTCGACGTGTTGCGCGACGAACAC
>NZ_LZXX01000152.1:0-23433 GCF_001729305.1 Burkholderia sp. A2
CTCGAGAATCCGGCCATCCTGGAGCAGCTGAACCGCTCGATGTGACACCGCCCGCCACGGCGGGCCTATCGCTTCACCGCGGCGCCGAAGCACGACCGCTTGCCCGTTTACCACGCCGGGCTCGCGGCCGCGTTCGCGCCGGCGACAAGCATCGCCGTGCGTTCCCCGACGGCACGGCATGCAGGCGGCTCGCATCGCTTCCGCCATTGCATTTTTAATTAGTCGTACGTATTACAACATTCACAAAACGGAGACAGACGATGAAAAAAATGACACAAACGATTTGCGCGGCGTTGCTCGGCACGGCAGCGAGCACGAGCAGCTTCGCGCAGAGCAGCGTCACGCTGTACGGCGACCTCGACGCCGCATTGCTCTATACGAGCCGGTCGCTCGATTCGGCAACCGGCGGCAACGCCGGGCGCCAGTTCGCGTTGACCGATACGGGCATGACGCCGACCAACTTCGGCATCACGGGCACCGAGGATCTCGGCGGCGGGCTGCACGCACGATTCAAGCTGGAAAGCGGCTTCAACATCACGGACGGCGCGTTCGGCCATTCGAACGGCAACTTCTTCGGCCGCCAGGCGTGGGTCGGGATCGACGGCGCATTCGGCGAAACGAAGGTCGGTCTGCAGTTCTCGCCGTTCGTGCTCGCGATACTCGGATCGGATCCGCGCAACGTTTCGCACTTCGGCGCCGCGCTGGTGCCATATGTCGACAACGTGCTCGTCACGGGCCTCTTCAACCCGAACGCGATTTCGTACACGAGCCCGACGATCGCCGGGCTGACGGCCAGCGCGATGTTCGGCTTCGGCGGAAAGGCCGGCGACTTCCAGGCGGGACGCCAGTATTCCGGCAGCGTCACCTATACGAACGGCGGCTTCATGCTCAACGCGGCGCTCTACGACGGCAACGGCGGCACGTCGCCGACGCCGGTGCCGAGCACGGTCGCGTTCGTCGGCCGCACGATCGGCGCCGCCTATACGTTCGGGCCGGTGACCGGCAAGGCGTCGTTCACGAGCTACAAGGTCGCCGGCTCGTTCAGCAACAACGTGTATAGCGCCGGCCTCGACTATCGCGTCACGCCGGCCCTCGACCTGAACACCGGCGCGTGGTACACGACCGACCGCAACGATTCGCACAATCATTCGCTGCTCGCCGCGATCGGCGCCGACTACAGCCTGTCGAAACGAACGGGCCTGTATGCGCAGGTCGGCGTGGTCAACAACCACGGCGCGATGAATACGGGCCTCGGCATCACGGGCGGCGCATTGTACGGATTGCCGGGCACGACGGTCGGCGTCAACGCCGGCATCCATCACGTGTTCTGACACGGCGCCCGAGCACGGGCGGCCGCCTCGCGCCGCCCGTCCGACCACGGATTCCTCACGCGAACGTCGTGCAAACGCGCCCCACCCGGTGCCGGCCCCGCCATCCGGCGCGCCGATCTCGATGTTTACCCGACCTCAAGTCCGCGGCCGTGCGGCCGTCAAGTCAGGAACGCATGCGCGACATCCACCGGGAACCCGGCGCGCGTGCCCTCAAGGAGACCCACCAACGTGAACCTCTTCGGAATCGGCCGCGGCCGCCGTTCGTCGCGCGCGCTCGTCGGCGACATCGCCGAGCAGGCCGGCAGGCTCGGCATCGAGATCTGCGACGTGTCGGGCCACGTCGAGGAAGTCGCGGCCCGCGTCGCCCGGCAGGCGGAGGTCTGCCACACGCTGCGCGAATCGGCCGCCCTCACGCTGCGCGGCAACCACCGGATCGCCGAGGCCGCGCAGCAGGTGCGGGACGTCAGCGCCAATGCGTCGAATGCGGTCCGGCAGTCGCAGCAGACGATCGAGGCGTCGCTCGCCGACATTCACGGGCTCGTCGAGGGCGTCACCACGATCAGCGACCAGATGGGCGCGCTGCGCGACGCGCTCGATCACGTACGAGCCGTGTCCGAGGAAATCTCCGTCATCGCGCGCCAGACCCACCTGCTCGCGCTGAACGCCGCGATCGAGGCCGCGCGCGCCGGCGAGTCGGGCCGCAGCTTCGCGGTCGTCGCGGCCGAGGTCAAGAACCTGTCGGCGAAGACCGGGCAGGCGACGGCCCAGATCGAGACGACGCTCGCGCGGCTCGCCGAGCAGACCGAACACCTGCTCGCGGAAGGCACCGACAACGCCGCCCGCGCGCATCGCGTGCGCGAGGGCACGCGCACGATCGGCGAGGTCGTGCACGCGACCGGGCACGCGATCACCGAGCTCGCGGGTGAAGCCGAACAGATCGCATCGTTGACGGACGAGATCGAGGCGCAGTGCCACCGTCTCGACGAACAGGTGGGCGAGATGGCGTCCGGCGTCGAGAACTCGGCCGACAACTTCTCGCAGGCCAAAGACCGCCTCGGCAATCTGCTCTCCGTCTCCGAGACGCTGATCGAGCTCACCGCCGCGACCGGCATCGAATCGCCGGACACGCGCCTGATCGACACCGCGCGGAGCACGGCCGCCACGATCAGCAAACTCTTCGAGGAAGCGGTCGCCCGCGGCGACATCGCACTCGACGCGCTCTTCGACGCGCACTACGAACCGATTCCGGGCACCGACCCGCCACAGTTCATGACGCGCTTCACGGCGTTCACCGACCGCGTGCTGCCGGCGATCCAGGAGCCGGTGCTCGACGTCGACGCACGCGTCGTCTATTGCGCGAGCTTCGACCGGCAGTGCTACCTGCCGACCCACAATCGCAAGTTCTCGCTGCCTCAGCGCGCGGACGCCGCGTGGAACGCGGCGAATTGCCGGAATCGCCGAATCTACACGGACCGCACGGCGCGCATGTCCGTGGCGCATGACAAGCCGTTCCTGTTGCAGACCTATCGGCGCGACATGGGCAACGGCCAGTTCGTGCTGATGAAGGACGTGTCCGCGCCGATCGTCGTCGGCGGACGGCCATGGGGTGTCCTGCGGATCGGCTACACCGTTTGAACCGGCGCGGGCGGGCCGCGCCTTACTGCTCGAGCCCCACGCCCAGCGGCCGCTGGTCGCTGCGCCCGTGATCGTCGACCACCCGCACCGTATAGCTGCCGGCCGTGCGCGGCTGCCAGAACAGCGCGTCGCCCGGTGCGCTGCGGCCGACATACGCGTCGTTGACGAACCAGTACAGCGCATGCGCGCTCGCATCGGCGGTCGCGTTGAACGCGATGCGCGTTTCGTCGGTACTTTTCACGCGCATCGCATACGTACTGCCGCGCAGCGGCGACGTGATGCGCGGCGGGTCGCCTTCGAGCTGCCCGGCATCGCGACAATCCGCATTCTGCGGCGGCCGCCGGCGCGGAATGCCGGCCTGCGCGAACACCTGCTGCAAGTCCGACGGCCAGAATTCGAAGACCTCCGTATGCGTGCGCTTGCCGTCGTACGGCGGGCAGGCGGCCTTCCCCGTCGCATCGTCGATCACGATGGGTCGGTGCACGGTGCTCACGCGAATCGGCGACGTGCCGGGGATGAACCACGTCCAGCCTTGCTGCGGACACCACTCGTTCGGCAGGTCGCCGCTCGCGAGGCAGACGCGCACGCGCTTCAGTTTCGCCGGCACCGCGCGCGGCGGCTCGACGAGCGTGCGCTCGGCATTCAGCGCATCGACGACCTGAAAGAACAGCGGCGCCGCCGCATCGACACCGACGAACGCGGTATTGGTCGAATTGTCGAAATTGCCGACCCACACGACCAGCACGTACGGGCCGAACACGCCGGCCGTCCACGCATCGCGAAACGACCATGACGTGCCGGTCTTCCAGTACACGGGCACGCTCGACGGCTGCGCGCCGCTCGTCTCGTCGGGGCGCAGGTGCTGGCGCAGCATGTCCATCGTCATGTAGCTCGCTTCGGCGCTCAGCAGGCGCCGGCCGGGCAGCGCCGGCTCGTCCGCGCGCAGCCGCAGCGGCCGGAACTCGCCGCGGTTCGCGAGCATCGCATACAGCGCCGCGAGATCCTGCATCGTCACCTCGCCGCCGCCGAGCACGAGCGCGAGCCCGTAGTGCTGCGCGCTTGCGAGCCGGCGCACGCCGGCGTCCTGCAGGAACCGGTACAGGTCGGGCGACTTGAGCTGCGACGCGACCCACACGGCCGGCACGTTGCGGCTGCGGTTCAGCGCGTCGGTCGCCGTGATCGGCCCGAGGAAATGGCCGTCGAAGTTCTCCGGCGCATACGGGCCGAACGAAGTCGGCACGTCGCGCAGCACGGTCTGCGGATGCAGCACGCCCTGGTCGAAGCCCAGTGCATAGATGAACGGCTTGAGCGTCGAGCCCGGCGAGCGCCGCGCGAGCGTGCCGTTCACCTGCCCGTCGATCGTCCGGTCGAAGAAGTTCGCGGAACCGACCAGCGCCTTCACGCCCATGTCGCGCGTATCGACGAGAATGGCCGCCGCGTTGCGCACGCCGCGCGTATCGTTGCGCGCGACGTAGCGTGAAATCTGCCGTTCAAGCGTGCGTTGCAGGTCGAGATCGACGGTCGTCGCAAGACGCGCGCCACCATCGCTGTCGCGGTTGCCATCGTCCGCCGCGCCGCGCGACATCGTGCGCCACGCGCTGCGCGCGGCCAGCGCCTGATCGACCGCATGCGGCGCGTCGAACGGCAGCGCGGACAGCGGCCGCATCGCGAGCGGCAACGCGAACAACGGCTTGAGCGACGCATCGCCCGGGTACTTCGTCAGCCAGCGCGCATATAGCCGATTGCGCGACGCGGCCAGCGCGCGGTTGATCTCGTCCTGCCCGCCACGCACGCGCCGCGCCGGGTCTTGCGGAATCACCGCGAGCGCGAGCGCCTCGGGCAGCGTCAGCGCATCGGGCATCCGGTCGAAATAGACGACGCTCGCGGTGCCCGCGCCTTCGACGTTGCGGCCGTACGGCGCGTCGTTCAGATACGCTTCGAGAATCTGCCGCTTCGAATAGCACAGTTCGAGCTGCACCGCGCGGGCGACCTGCTCGAGCTTGCCGGCCGGCGTGCGCGTGTTCAGCTTCCACAGCGAACGCGCAAGCTGCATCGTCAGCGTCGAGCCGCCTTGCGGATTGCCGCCGCGCACATAGGTGATCCACGCGCCGCGCAAGAGCCCGTACGGATTGAAACCCGGATGCCACCGGAACCAGCGGTCCTCGTGCAGTTTCACGGCTTCGACGAGCTGCGGCGACATCCGGTCGAGCGGCACCCACAGCCGGTAGCGATCGTCCTTCGCGAGCGTCAGGCGCAGCAGCCGGCCGTGAGCGTCCGTCACCGCGACCGACGACGGTTTCCAGTCGCGCAGCGGCGGATGCGGCCACAGCCGGCACGCGGCCAGCACGCCGAACACGAGCAGCGCGCCGACGAGCCAGTTCTGCCAGCGATGCAGCCAGCGGCCGGCGCCGTGCAGCGCGCGCCGGAGCACGGATGCGTCAGCCATGCCCGCTCGCGCCTGACGACGGCCGTGGCCCGCGGCACCGGTACGACGGCCCCGTCATCGCACGCGCTCCACCGTCAGCGCCGTGCCGCCCGGCGCCTGCGCCTGCACGCGGCGGTCGTACATCGATTCGCCGTAAGCGGGCGGCGCGATGAAGCGGCCCGCGTTGCTCGCCTTGATCCGGTAGACGAACTCGCGCACGTCGGTCGTCGCGGTGCCGTAGATCACCACGCGATCCTCGCGGATATCGGCGAACTGCGGCTGCCACGTCGAGCCTTTCACGCCGATCGGAGAATGCCACGGTGCGTCGGCCGCCGGCGCCGATGCACTGCCGTCTCCGTTGCCGTCGCCGTCCTGCGTGTCGATCACCGGCGGCGGCGCGATCACGGGATCGAAGCCGCCCGGCAGCAGGTCGACGATCGCGACGTTGCCGACGTTCGCCGAACCGGTCGCGCGAATTTTCAGGTGTACGTCGATCTCCTGGCCGAGCGCGATCCTGGCGAGCGGCTTGCCGTCGGTATCCGTGTAGTCGCGCACGATCTCCAGCCCGTTCCTGATCGCCTTCGTCGACGTGCCGCGGTCGTAGCCCGACTGGCTCGCGACCCACCATGCCGGCAGCGCGCTGCCGTTCACGAACTCGACGCGCGACGCGCCGGCCGCCCACGTGCCCGAGCGCACGAGGTTCGCCTGGATCGACGACACGTCCTTCGGCGCGGCGCCCGCGCGCATCTCGTTGATCGCGAGCCGGTCGAGCTGGCCCGCGTTCGACGCCGCATACGCGTCGAGCGCGAGAATCGTCATCGCCGACGACAGCGTGTTGTAGCGATTGTCGACGAGTGGCGCGGCGAGGTTGTCCATCGCGCGCGGCGACAGCTTGCGCACGCGCTCCGGGAAGTGCTTCGCGAGCAGGTACAGCACGCTCGCGTCGCGCGTCAGCGGATCGATGTAATAGCCGGTCGCATCACCGCCGTCGGACGCGCGCTTGCGTTCGAGCAACGCCTGCGGCCCGGCGATCAGTGCGGCGGCCTCCTTGTCCTGCTTCAGCAACTGATACGACGCAGCGAGCCACGCGGCCGCGAGATCGCTGTTCCAGTCGTTCGGATAGGCCGCCTGCAGCCGCTTCTGCACGGCCGCGAGGCTGTTGGTCGTCACGTTGCCCTGGCGCGTCAGCAGGTACACCGCGTACGCGCGCTGCCGCAGCAGATCGAGCGAGCCGAGCGAATCGTTCGCGGCGAGCCGCTGCAAGTACTGATTGCCCGCGTCGAGCATATCCTTCGGCACCGCGACGCCGCGCTCGCGCGCGTCGAGCAGCACGTGCATCGCATACGCGGACACGAACGGATCGGCATCGGGTGTCGCGCTCCACAGGCCGAAACCGCCCTGCGCGTTCTGCCGGGTGCGCAGCACGCCGAGGAACTGCGCAATCGCGCTCGCGTTCGCCGCATCGACGCCGGCCTCGGGCGCATGCATCGCGCTCGTCAGCGCGCGCGCCGACAGCCATTTCGCCGCGAACACGCGCGGCACGGCCGCGCTCACCATCTGCTCGCTGCAGTAGTGATCGAAGTTGACGAGAAACGACGACAACCCTTCGGTCAGCACCAGCGGCGCCGTGGAAATACTCGCGTCGCGCGACGCATACGCGTCGTACATCGACCGCAGGTTCGGCACGTCCGTCTTCTTGCCCGGGTCGAGCCGCGCGATGTCGAGCTGCGTGCGGAACGCGGCGGCCGGCCGCACCGACACGTCGACACGCTGCTGCGCGCCCTTCGCGCCGTAGCGCGCGCCGAACGACAGCGCGCCCGAGCCGAGCGTATCGGTCGCCTTCACGCGGAACAGCGCGACGCCTTCGTGCTGCGGGGCGAGCGCGACGTTCTGCGTCGCCGGCCCGATCACCTGCAACTGCGGGCCCGTCTTCAGCGTGACCGCCACCGGCACCGGCTGGTTGCCGACGCCCGTCAGGTTGTTCGCGACGCCGACGCTGACGTCGGCCTCGTCGCCCGGCGCGAGCGTCGTCGGCACGTTCGGCGACAGCACGAAATCGCCGCGCACCGTCGTCGCGCTTTCGAACGTGCCGACGAGGTCCGGCGACACCGACACGGCCATCACGCGCAGCTTCCCGTTGAAGTAGTCGGGCACCGTGTAGCTCAGGCGTGTGTCGCGGTTCACGTCGACGATCCCCGACCAGTAGACGACCGGCTTGTCGCGCTTGCGCTTGAACGGGTTCAACTGGCGGCCGACCGCGTCGTCGGCGTCGCCGCCGGGCGCGGCCATCGCCATCAGCTTCTCGAAGTCCGGCAGGATCAGGTCGAGGATCTGCGACGTGCCGACTTCGAGCATCCGCTTGCGGAAGAAGAACTTCAGCGGATCGCCGAGCTTGTAGCGCGCGACCTGCAGGATGCCCTCGTCGACCGCGAACACCACGACCTTCGCGGGCTTCGCCGAATGCACGGTGAAGTTGACGGTATCGCCCGGCTTCACGAGCGCCGGCGCATCGACGCTGACCGCGTTGCGGCGCGCATCGAGGTTCACCGAGAACGGCACGACGCCGTAGCTCAGCGGGCTCATGAAGATCTCGTCCGACGACGGATCGCGGATGTATTGGACGTTGATGTAGCCGTTGCCTTCGAAGCCGGCCGGCACCGTGATGTGCTGGATCGAGCTGGTCGTGTCCGCATGGAACCACGCATGTGCATACACCTTGTCGCGCTCGATCGTGATCAGGCCGCTGCCCGCGTAAGGCGCGCGGATCGCGATTTCCACCTGCTCGCCCGGCTTGAAGTCGTGCTTCGCGAGGCTCACCTGGAGCTCCGCGTTGCGGTCGAGCGAACGCGTGACGTTCGCGGCGCCCGTGACCGAATACTCGATCCGGTTCACCGCGGCGCCATCGGCGCGGCGGATCACGAGCGCATAGCTGCCCGGCTTGTCGGTGCGCAGCGCGTAGTCGAGCCCGGCTGCCGGAATCGACAGCGGCTTCTCGTCGACCGGCACTTCCTTCAGCCGCGAATCGTATTTGTAGGCGCCGGAATCCTGCTTCGTCAGCACCGACACGTAACGCTGCTCGACGAGCTGCGCGCGCAGGTCCTTCACGTCGATCGCCCTCGCGCCCGGATCGATCGCGACGAGCCGCACCGTGCGCGGGCTGCCGCGCTTCACGTAGCCGAGATCGTCGACCGACTTGTAGCCGACGAGCCAGTCGTTGTTCGATACGAGCGTCTGCGCGTTCGCGGCGACGTTGCGGCCGCCTTCCGCTTCATATGCCTTCGCCTGGAAGTAGAGCTGGTAGGTCGCGTCCGCGTACTTGTCGAGATCGAGATCGAATTCGGCATGACCCTTGTCGTCGGTCGTGCCGTCCTGCAGCGCGGTCGTGTAGCCCTCCTTCGCGCGGCGTGCGTCGAAGAAGTGATACCCCTGCCAGCTGCGGAACGACGGCCACACGGGGCGCAGCGTCAGCGTCGCCGCGACGCGGCGTTTCTCGGCCGGCGTGCCGAACAGGTTCTGCGCATCGACGATGCCCTTCAGGCCCTTCGGCTTCACCCACCCTTCGACGACCTGCTGCGACAGCTTCGCGTCGACCTTCATCCGGTCGGGCAGGAATTCCTTCACCTGCACCGTCGTGCTGCCGATCGGCTCGGCGCCCGGCTGACCGTCCTTGACGATATACAGGTTGACCGTCCACGTACCGGTTGGCGCCGTTTCGGCGGTCGTGTAGCCGAGCTCGGTGAAGCCCGTCGCGTCGACGGTCACCGGCTTGCGCTCGACGGTCATCCCGCGCGGATCGACGATCTCCGCCTGCAGCGGCACGCCGGCCGGGCTGCGCGCCCAGTTGGCCGCGCGCACGATCAGGCCGATGTGGAATGGATCGCCGGGCCGGTACAGCCCGCGATCCGAGAACAGGTACGCGGACAGTTGCCCCTGGCCCGTCGCGTTGCGTTCGCCGTCGACGTCGAAGCGCGAGAAGTCGAGCTGACGGTCGCGGCCGGCCACCGGCAGGAACGACAGGTCGGTGTCCTTCTTCACGACGTACAGCTGCGGACGCTTCTCGCGGTCGAGCCCCTTGAACGCGGGGAAATGCACGACGCCGTCGGCGCCGGTCGTCTGCGTGAACAGCGCCTGCCCGTTCACCGCCAGTACCGACACGGTTGCGCCCGCAACCGGCTTGCCGGACCGGATCGACTGGACGAACACGTCCTGGCTGCCGTCCAGCGCCTTCTTGACCAGCATCCCGAGATCGGTCACGACGATCAGGCGCGTATCGCCGAGTGCGTTGTCGCCGTCGTCGCCGTTGCCGCTGCTGTCGCCCGAATCGGCGTTGTCGGACTGATCGTGGCCGCCCTCATCGGACGCCGCGTCGCCGTCCGTCGCGTCGTCGGCCTTCTTCTTCTCGGCCGCCGGATCGTACTTCGACAGGTGCAGCAGGAACACGCCGCGCTTGCCGTCCTTCAGATACTGGCCGAGGTCGACGCCTTCGTAATGGGCGCGGCCGGGGTCGCCGGCGGGGAACGCGCGGGTCTGCACGAAGCGCTCGACGATGTGATCCTCGCTGAACGAATACGACAGCTCGGGCCGCGCGTACGTGCCGTTGTTGAAGCTCACGAGATGCTGGATCTGGTCGGGCAGCACGCGGCCGATCTCGACCTTCATGCCCGGCAGGTTGCGCGACACGACCGACAGCCGCTTGCTGCCGCTCATCGACAGCAGCGAGCCGTCGGCCATGAAGCGCAGCAGCTTCGGATAGTCGGGCACCGTGAACGCGGTCGTCGCCGCCTCGGCGAGCAGGTAACCGCCCGCCGATTTCAGGTTGCCCTCGATTCGCACGACGATGCGATCGCCCGGCGTCGCGTGATACTTGAAGCTTTGCAGCGTCGCGTAGTCGTTCTCGGTGGGCACCGCTTCGAGCGGCAGCGGCTTCGACTGCTTCAACACCGCGTCGCTGATGTCGGCCAGGTTCCATTCGTACGGCGGATCGTCGTCCGACTGATCGACGCCCGGCTTGCGCTTCGGCAGCACCCACGCCTTCGCGCGCGCGGCCAGCTCGGCGCTGCGCACACCGTCGGACGCTTCGGCGACGAGCACCTGCTCCGGCTCGTAGCGCTCGTTGTCGACCAGGGTCGGCGCGATATTGCCGATCGACAGGCTGTACAGCCCCGGCACGTCGACCGACGCGTGCAGTACGTCCGCCGTGCCGTTGCCGCCGCGCGCGCTCTTCACGCCCTTGTCGACGTCGAGCCGCACCGCCAGCGGATCGCGCGGAATCTCGAGCGGCTGCGAGTAGACCCACGCGCTCGTCTTCATCTTGTCGTAGTTGACCGTATAGCGCAGCGGCGACACGGTCTTGCCGTCGCGGCCGACCAGCACCAGGCCGATGCGCTTCTCGAACTCGGCCGGATCGACCGGGTAGTTGAACCGCAACTGCAGCAGCGCCTGCTTCTCCGCCGGATTGTCGGGGTTCTGGTAGAACTGGTTGTCGCCGACCGTCGCGGCGAACGCCGGCACGTCGAACGCGAAACGGTCGTCGCGCATCGTCACCTGCGGCGCGAACACGCGATGCACGGCGAAGCGCACCTCGACGTGCGCGCCGACCGGCCAGTCGGCCGCCGGCGTGAAGCGCAGCGTCTTGTCGTCGGCCCACTCCCACGCGCCCTTCAGCGCGGGCGTCATCTCGATGCCGTCGCCGGCCGGCTTGCCGACCTGTTCGATCGGCGCGGCCGATTGCGAGAACGCCACTTCCAGCGGATGCACGGTGATCTTCGGCTTGTCGGTGTCGTCGACCTCGTAGGTCGTGATCGCCGGCGTCTTCACGGTGAAGCTGACGGTTTCGGGCTCGGGCGGCTTCGGGCGATGCTTGAACCAGTAGCCGCCGTAACCGAGCGCGGCCGCGAGCAGCACGATGCCGCCGGCATGCCACGGGCGGCGGCGCACGGCCGCGGCGGTGACGCCCATCCATGCGGGCGCCGTCCACGACACGTCGCCGACCAGCGGCCGCAGCGCGCAGCCGAGCAGCCACCACACGAAGCCCGCTGCCCGGATCGGCAGGAGCAGCAAGAAACGCAGCAAATCCATTTTGTTATTTCCTTGTCAAGGACATGCTGCCCAAGCGGCAACCTTCCCCGAATCGTTATGGGTCTGTGACGGCGCGGCCCGGTTGCGCCGTGATGATTTGGTATGTTCGACCGGATGCTGGGCGCCATTATCGATCAGACCCGAAACGATGGAAATATCGGCGTGCCGCCGCGCAACGCCGACCGATGACCGGCCGGTCGGGCGGATTTCCGCGGGTGCCGGGTCCGCCTCCCGAGCGCTGCACACGGCGGCGCGGCGTTCGCTAGAATGCGCGGCTCGGCAGGATCGAATCGAAATGAAAGGAAACCGCTTGAAACTCCCGTTCGAATGGCAGATCGGGCTGCGCTACGCGCGCGGCGGCCGGCGCTCGGCCGGCGACGGCTTCGTATCGTTCATCGCCGGCGCCGCGATGGCCGGCATCGCGCTCGGCGTGGCCGCGCTGATCGTCGTGCTGTCGGTGATGAACGGCTTTCGCACCGAGGTGCGCGACCGAATGCTGTCGGTGCTCGCGCACGTGGAAATCTTCGCGCCGTCCGGCGCGATGTCCGACTGGCGGCTGACCGCGCACGAATCGTTACAGAATGCTGCCGTGCGTGCCGTCGCGCCCTATGTCGACGCGCAGGCGCTGCTGACGAACGCGGGCAACGTGACGGGCGTCGCGCTGCGCGGCATCGACCCCGTGCTCGAGCCGCGCGTGTCCGAGATCGCGCGCAAGCTGAAGACCGGGCGCCTCGACGCGCTCGTGCCGGGCGAGATGGGCATCGTGCTCGGCGCCGCGCTCGCCGACACGCTGCACGTGAAGATCGGCGACCGCATCACGTTCTTCGCGCCCGGCAACACCGCGCGCCTGGGCGACGCGCTGCCGCGGTTCCGCCAGTTCAACGTGGTCGGCACGTTCGAGTCGGGCCACTACCAGTACGACAGCGCGCTCGCGTACATCCACATCCGCGACGCGCAGCAACTGTTCAACGTGAGCGCGCCGACCGGCCTGCGGCTGCGCGTCGACGATCTGCAGCGCGCGCCGGAGATCGCGCTGGCGCTGTCGCGCACGCTGTCGGGCAACCTGTATATCCGCGACTGGACGGGGCAGAACCGCACGTGGTTCGAAGCCGAGCGGCTGCAGAAGCGGATGCTGTCGCTGATCCTGATGCTGATCGTCGCGGTCGCCGCGTTCAACCTCGTGTCGTCGCTCGTGATGACGGTCACGCAGAAGCAGGGCGACATCGCGATCCTGCGCACGCTCGGCGCGCCGCCCCGCTCGGTCATGAAGATCTTCGCGATCCAGGGGATGACGATCGGCCTCGCCGGCACGCTGGCAGGCGTCGCGCTCGGCTGCGCGATCGCGGTGAGCATCCCGGTGGTGCTGCCGGCGGTCGAGCAGTGGCTCGGGATCCGCTTCCTGACGCCGTCCGTGTACTTCCTCAGCGCGCTGCCGTCGAAGCTGTCGGCGCCCGACGTGATCGAGATCGCATCGGCCGCGTTCCTGATGTCGTGCGTCGCGACGCTGTACCCGAGCTGGCGCGCCGCGCGGGTGCGGCCGGCCGAGGCGCTGCGCGACGAGTAGGCGCGAGCGGCGCGGCGTTACGCGATCTCGTGGAAGCCGACGCTGTTGCCGCCGTCCGGCGCGTAGCCGGCGAGCACGTCGAAGCCGACGTTGACGAGTTTCATGCGCATGCCGTAGGACTTGTTGCCGGATGAATCGACGAAAATCGCCGTGCCCGACGACAGCTGGCGCGCGGCGTTCAGCAGCGCGAGCGTGCCGCGCGCCGTGCCGGCCGACGGCTCGATCGTCAGCGTCGTGCCGTCCTGCGTGGTGAAGTGGCCGCCCGGCGGCACGGACGGCGGGTTGTCCGCGACCGACCGGTTGAGCAGGCTCATGAAGTGAAAACGCGCATCGGCGCCCTGGCTCGCCGCCGCGCGATCGGTATCCGTGAACGTGTCGCCGCGCACGGCCGCGCCTTGCGCGGCGAGATCGACGGCCTGCTCGTGAAAGGCGCGCGTCGCAAGCACGAGGCCGGCGTTCGAATTCAGCGTCGACTCGATCCATGCGCGATCGCTGTCCGTCAGCGTCTTCGACACGACCTGGATCCGGCCGTCGTCGGTCGTGAAGTCGAACTGCGCATCGGCCAGATCCGGGCGGTTGGTCACGATGTCCTGCAGGCTCGTCGCGAGCGCATCGGTCACGCCGCGCAGCTTCATCGTCAAGTCACCCACCATCGACAACTGTTTCGTCATCGCCGCCTGCAGCGCGTCCGGATCGATTGCGCGGATGCCGATCGGCTTGTCTTGCGGGGCGCCGGACGCCGTCGTGTCCGTCGTGTCCGTCGTGTCCGTCGTCTGGCGCCCGTCGAGCGCCGCCTGCGCCATTTGCGCGAGCGTAAGGCCGCCCGCCGCCGTAACCGGTATCGTCATTGCCCTCGTTCTCTCTCGTTTTGAGCCTGTTTTTCCCTGTTTACGGACGGATTGCCGGGAAGTTAAGCGCACATGCGCACCCATATCGAAACTTTGTTTGATTCAAGCTAAAAAAGTTTGACACGGACATTTCACTGCGATAACTTTTGCGCAAGCTTCCGGAAAGCAATCCGGCCAGCGTGCCGACTCGCGTCGCGCTTTCCTGCCGTTGCAGCACCGTCGTTCGCAAACATTCCCGCCTCATCGCATCGTGCCGTTCCGTTTCATCCGAAACCTGAAGGAAGTCCGGGCATGCCCGCATTTGATTCGCACTCCTGCATTCACGGCGAACCGCCGCACTGACGATTTCCGTTCGGGGCGACGCGCTCGCCCCGACGCCGGCCGGATGCGCGCCGCCTGACGCGCATCGGCACAGGGCGAGGCGTTCGTACGTGTCGTCCGCCGTTTTTGATGGTGCAGTTCCGCTTCATCCGACGCAGCACCCGGCCAGGCCGCAGGGGGCGTATCGCGAGCCGGCCGGTTCCAGACAATCACAAGAGACGAGGTCGATTCAATGAACATTCATCGAACCGGAGTGCGGCGCGCATGGCTGCCCGCGCTCGTGGCGGCCGCGACGCTCGCCGCGTGCGGCGGCGACGACGGCGGCAGCGTGGCGGGCGCGTCAGCGCTCGCACAGGGCCAACAGGAGGGGGCCGCCGCCGCGGCCGATCAGTCCAGTACGCAATCGCTCGCGTCGCGCTTTTCGCCGTCCGGCGTGCCTTATGCGAATCCGGCGAGCGGCGGGCGCTACAAGCCGGTGATCAGCAACGGTCAGGTGCAGCCGTCGCTGTCCGGCGGCACGATCGAAGAAAACGCGTGGGTCGATACGCCGGTCGATTCCGACGGCGACGGCACGCGCGACCGCATCCACGTGCGCATCGTGCGGCCGTCCGAGACCGCGAACGGCGCGCGCACGCCCGTCATCGTGCTCGCGAGCCCGTATTACGCGGGGCTCGCCGACAGCCCCAACCACGACGTCGACGTCGAACTCGACGGCACGCCCCATCCGGCCGCGACCGCCGGCGCCCCGGCATCGGCATCCACGCGCATCCTCGCCGCCGCACCGCAAACTCGGATGCTGCAGCAGGTCGAGGCGGCCGCCGCCGGCCGCTCGTGGATCGAGAGCTACTTCGTGCCGCGCGGCTTCACGATCGTCTATGCGGATTCGCTCGGCACCGCCGGCTCGGACGGCTGCCCGACGATCCTGACGCGCGACGAATCGGTCGCGATGGCGTCGGTGATCCGCTGGCTCGGCCGCGACGCGACCGCGAAGGACGCGAACGGCAAGACGGTCGTCGCGAACTGGTCGACCGGCCACGTCGGCATGTACGGCGTGTCGTACGACGGCACGCTGCCGAAGATGGTCGCGAGCCTGCGCACGCGCGGGCTCGACGCGATCGTGCCGATCGCGGGGCTGTCGAACATGTACGGCTACTACCGCTCGGGCGGCCTCGTGCGCGCGCCGGAAGGCTATCAGGGCGAGGATGTCGACGTGTACATCAAGGCGCTGCTGACGAACGCGCATCCGGAGCGTTGCACGCACCTGATCGACGAAGCGCTGCAGCAGGAAGACCGCAAGACCGGCGACTATTCGCCGTTCTGGGCCGCGCGCGACATTCCGACCGCGTTCGCGGTCGCGCCGGCGCTCGTCGCGCAAGGGCTCACCGACGATAACGTGCGCGTCGACCAGTCGACGTCGTGGTATCTGGCGATGCGACGCCAGGGCGTGCCGACCCAGCTGTGGCTGCATCGCCTGAAGCATACCGATCCGACCCGCGTGCCGGCGATGGCCGACGCATGGACGGCGGAGGTGAACCGGTGGTTCACGCGCTACCTGATCGGCTATGACAACGGCGTCGAGCAGGATCCGCGCGCGGTGATCGCGCAGGCGGACGGCACGCTGCTGAAGGAAGCCGACTGGGCCGCGCGCCACGCGACGCCGGTCACGTACTTCGCGGGCGGCGACGGCGCGAGCACCGGCACGCTGCTGCGGCTGCCGAGCGGCGGCCCGCTCGCGCGCTTCACCGACGATGCGCGCATTCCCGCGCTCACGCTGGCGAACACGCCGACCGGCGAAAACCGCAGCCGCTTCGAGACCGCTCCGCTGACGGCCGCGGCACGCCTGTCCGGCACCGCGACCGCGCGCGTCCGGCTGACCTTCACCGGCGTCGCGAACGTGACGGCCTTGCTGGTCGACCGCGCGCCGGACGGCACGGCGACGATCGTCACGCGCGCATGGACCGACCCGCGCAACCGGCTGTCCGAGTGGGTGTCGCAACCGGTGCTGCCCGGCATGCCGTACGACCTGAAGCTGACGTTCATGCCGCGCGACTACAAGCTGGAAGCCGGCCATCGGCTGGGGCTCGTCGTCCTCTCCAGCGACTATGAGGCGACGCTGCGGCCAACGCCGGGCACCGGGCTGACGCTCGATCCGGCCGGCACGTCGGTGACGGTGCCGCTGGCGTCGCCGTCGACAGGCGCGTAACCGTGCGCCGGCTGCCGGCGTAACGGCGCCGCGTCCCCCGCCTGCATGCCCGTGGATGCGGGCGGGGGATCGCTAGATGAAGGAAGTGCCAGGTCGATCGCCGCGAAATCGTTCCGAGCGGCGAACACGACCGGTTCGGATCGATCTCGATGCCGACAAGCCGGCGAACCGGCCGGATTTCGACCGGGAGTCCTGCAAACAGGCGGACTGATTCGATGCCGCCGCCCGGCGCTCACACCGGCGTCAACACCGGCTGCCCCGCAAAGTGCCGCGCCGCGTTGTCGAGAAACTGCCGCACCGAACGATCGAGCGCCTCGGGCGACCAGCCGCCCATGTGCGGCGTCAGCACGACGCTGTCGAGATCGGTCAGCGCGCGCGGCGGTTCCGGTTCGCCTTCGTACACGTCGAGCCCCGCGCCCGCGATGCGCCGTTCGCGCAGCGCGTCTGCCAAAGCAGCGGTATCGACAACACTGCCACGCGACACGTTGACGAGAAACCCGCCGGGGCCGAGTGCGTCGAGCACGGTGCGATCGATCAGATGCCGCGTGCCCGCGCCGCCTGGCGTCGCGACGATCAGGAAATCGGCCCACTGCGCGAGCGCGTCGATCCGATCGAAATAGCGGTACGGCACGGGCTTCTCCGACCGGTTGTGATAACCGGTCTCGATGTCGAAGCCGGCCGCGCGACGCGCGCACTTCTCGCCGATCTTGCCGAGCCCGACGATGCCGAGCTTCTTGCCCGACACGTTCGGCGGCATCGACAGCCCGTCGCGCCACACGCCCGCGCGGGTCTTCGCATCGAGCTGCACGACGTTGCGCACCGTCGCGAGCAGCAGCGCGAACGCGTGATCGGCGACGCAATCGTCGTTGGTGCCGGCGCCCGTGGCCACGGCAATGCCGCGCGCCTTCGCGTGCGCGACGTCGATGTGCTCGTAGCCGGCGCCGAGCGCGCTGACGAACGTCAGCTGCGGCAGCCGGTCGATCTCGGCGGCGGTCAGCCCCGTGCTGCCGTTGGTCAGCACCGCCCGAATCGTGCTGCCGTGTTCGGCGATCGCGCGTTCGCGTGCGTCGGGAGTCGGGGCATAACGCACGTCGAACGACGCGGCGATCTCGCGATGCGCGTCGCCGCGCAGTGCGATGAGGACCAGCAGCTCGGGCTTCATGTCAGCAAATGTCCGCAGGCGGGAGTGAATTCCAGTGTAACAAGCGCGTACGACGGTTGCGGGTTATCCCCACACCGGCTGTGGACACGCCGCCGCACGCGGTTTGCCAAAGCCCGCTCAGTCAAGTAACTTTCGGCGTACGCCCCCGTCCTGGAGATTGGCCCCGATGAAGCTCGCCCTGCCCGCCCGGATCCTGGGCCTCGCGTTCGCCGCCGCGATCGTCGCGCCCGGCGCGCACGCCGACACGCCCGTCGTGGTGTCGTCGAAGATCGACACCGAAGGCAACCTGCTCGGCAACCTCATTTCGCAGGTGCTGAAAGCCCACGGCATTCCCGTCACCGAGAAGATCGCGCTCGGCACGACGCCGATCGTGCGCAAGGCGCTCACGAGCGGCGAGATCGACCTCTACCCCGAATACACGGGCAACGCCGCGTTCTTCTTCAACAAGGCCGACGATCCTGTGTGGAAGAACGCGAGCCAGGGCTACGACACCGCGAAGAAGCTCGACTACGCGGCGAACCATCTCGTGTGGCTCGCACCGGCGCCCGCGAACAACACCTGGGGCGTCGCGCTGCTCGCGCCCGTCGCACAGTCGCAGCACCTGAAGACCTTCTCCGACTTCGGCAAGTGGGTCGCCGGCGGCGGCAAGGTGAAGCTCGCGGCGTCGGCCGAATTCGTGAACAGCGCGTCCGCGCTGCCGTCGTTCGAAAAAGCGTACGGCTTCAAGCTGAAGCCCGAGCAGCTCGTGGTGCTCTCCGGCGGCGACACGGCCGCGACGATCAAGGCCGCCGCGAACCAGACCGACGGCGTGAACGCCGCGATGGTCTACGGCACCGACGGCGGCATCGCATCGAGCGGCCTCGCGGTGCTCGACGACGACAAGCACGTGCAGCCCGTCTACGCGCCGGCGCCGGTGATCCGCGAAGCCGCGCTGAAAGCGCATCCGCAGATCGCCGACTTGCTGAAGCCCGTGTTCGCGAGCCTCGACCTGAAGACGCTGCAATCGCTGAACGCCCGCATCCAGCTCAACGGCGAGCCGGCGGCCGGCGTCGCGAAAAGCTACCTGAAAGCGAAGGGTTTCGTGAAATGACGGCGCGCGCGGCGGCGTCCGCGCGGCGCGTCACGCTCGACAAGGTCGGCATCCTGATCGGCATGCTGACGCTCGTCGCGGTGTTCGGGCTGTCGTTCGCGGTGCTGCGGCCGAACCGGATCGCGGCCGGCACCGGACTGTCGGTGTTCGCCGCGCTGCCGCCGATACAGGGCGCCGTGCTCGCCGCGCTATGGACCGTCGGCGCGCTGTGGGCGATGACGGCGAGCCGTCCCGCGTGGCGGCTCGCGGCCGGCTGCGCGGGGCTCGCGACACTCGCGTATGCGGTCGGCGCGGCCGCGACGCACGTCGTCGCACCCGACGACATGCTGGCCCGCGTGTCGCCCGACGCCGGCGTCTGGCTGCTGCTGTTCGCGTGGGCCGTGCTGATCGCCGACGCGCTCGCGCGCCTCGCGTTCGGCCCGTGGCGGCGCCTCGCCGCGCTCGCCGTCGCGATAGCAGCGGTTTCCGTGCCGCTCGCGAGCGGCTGGTGGGACGGCCTCTCGGTGATGCGCGAATACGCGGTGCGCAGCGACGATTTCTGGCGCGAGGCGATCCGTCACGTGTCGCTCGCGGGCGGCTCGGTCGCCGCCGCGCTCGTCGCGGGCGTGCCGCTCGGCATCGCCTGCGCGCGCATCGCGACGGTGCGCACCGTCGCGATGCCCGTCCTCAATATCGTGCAGACGATCCCCAGCATCGCGATGTACGGGCTGATGATGGCGCCGCTCGGCCTGCTCGCCGCGCACGTGCCGCTCGCGGCCGCGCTCGGCATCCGCGGCATCGGCGTCGCGCCGGCCGTGCTCGCGCTGTTCCTCTACTCGCTGCTGCCGATCGCATCGAGCGTCGTGGTCGGGCTCGAACAGGTGCCGCCGCACGTGACCGAAGCCGCGCGCGCGATGGGCATGACGCGCGCGCAGCGGCTGCTGCGGGTCGATCTCGTGCTCGCGCTGCCGGTGATCCTGAGCGGCGTGCGCATCGTGCTCGTGCAGAACATCGGGCTGACCGCGGTGGCCGCGCTGATCGGCGGCGGCGGGTTCGGCACCTTCATCTTCCAGGGGATCGGGCAATCGGCCGCCGATCTCGTGCTGCTCGGCGCGATCCCGACGATCGCGCTCGCACTGGCGGCCGCGGTCGTGTTCGAAGCCGCGACGTCGCTCGCGAAAGGGCGTGCAGGATGATCGAGATCGAACGAGTCGGCAAACGCTTCGGCGACGTGGTCGCCGTCGACGACGTATCGCTGACGATGCAGCGCGGCACGATCACCGCGCTCGTCGGCGCCTCGGGCAGCGGCAAGTCGACGCTCTTGCGCATGATCAACCGGCTGATCGCGCCGACCAGCGGCACGATTCGCATCGACGGCGTCGATACGGCGAGCGTCGCACCCGAGCAACTTCGCCGCGGCATCGGATATGCGATCCAGGGGCACGGGCTGTTTCCGCACTGGAGCGTCGCGCGCAACATCGCGACGGTGCCGCGCCTGCTCGGCTGGCCGGCCGAGCGCATCGACGCGCGCGTGAACGAACTGCTCGACCTGTTCCATCTCGCGCCGGCCGAATTCGCAGGCAAGCTCCCGCACGAACTGTCGGGCGGCCAGCAGCAGCGCGTCGGCGTGGCGCGCGCCCTTGCGGCCGAGCCCGCGATGCTGCTGATGGACGAACCGTTCGGCGCGCTCGATCCGATCATCCGCAACAAGGCGCAGGACGACCTGTTCGCGCTGCAGCGCCGCCTCGGCATCACGGTCGTGATCGTCACGCACGATATCGAGGAAGCGCTGAAGCTCGGCGACACGATCGCGGTGATGGACGGCGGCCGGCTGCTGCAGGTCGCGTCGCCGGCCGAGATTCTCGGCAAGCCGGCGGCGGGTGTCGTCGAACAGCTCGTCGCGGGCGTCGACCGGCCGCTGCGCCTGCTCGCGCTCACGCCGATCGACGCCGTGGCCGAACCCGGCCATGCCGACGGCGAACCGATCGCGGCGACGCGCACGCTGCGCGATGCGGTGTCCGAATTGTTGTGGCGCGGTGTCGATGCGCTGCCCGTCGACGATACGGCCAACGGCAACCAGCACGCACACGGCCCCCGCCGCATCACGCTCGACGCGATCCGCTCGCACGCGAGGCAGCCCGCATGACGACGCGCGGCAACGTGCGACCCAAGCGGTCTTCGCTTCTCGCGTACGTCGCCCGCGCGGCGGCGCTCGCGCTGCTGCTCGTGCTGCTGTTGCGCCCCGTCTGGCTGCAGGGCGTGTTCGCGCCGTTCGCGGACAACGGCGCGCCGGTGATCTACGATCGCGCGAGCCTGCTCGATCTCACGCTTGCGCATCTCGGCACGGTCGCGCTGTCGAGCCTGATCGGCACGGTCGTCGCGGTCGCGGCCGGCATCGCGGTCACGCGGCCGTTCGGCGCGGATTTCCTGCCGGTCGCGCGCAGCGTCGTCGACATCGGCCAGACCTTCCCGCCGGTCGCCGTGCTCGCGCTGGCCGTGCCGGCCGTTGGCTTCGGCTTGAAGCCCGTGCTGATCGCGCTCGTGCTGTACGGACTCCTGCCGGTTTTCGAAAGCACGATCGCAGGGATCGAGGACGTGCCGCGCGACGTCGTCGACGCCGCGCGCGGGATGGGGATGGGCGGCTGGCAGCAGCTGGTATCCGTCGAGCTGCCGCTCGCGTTTCCGGTGATCGTCAACGGCATCCGGCTCGCGGTCGTGATCAATCTCGGCACCGCGACGATCGGCTCGACGGTCGCCGCGCGCGGGCTCGGCGACGTGATCATCGCGGGCCTGCAGACATCGAACACCGCGTTCGTGCTGCAAGGCGGCGTGATCGTCGGCTTGCTCGCGGTGCTCGTCAGCGATGCGATCGGCGCGATCGCGCGAGTGGCGAGCGCGCGGCGCGCGTAGAAGCCGTTGCGACATTTTTCGAAGGAGACACCATGGCTGCCCTGGACACCGGCCCGTTTTTTCATGGCACGAAAGCGGATTTGCGGATCGGCGACTTGCTGACGGCAGGCTTCAGATCGAATTATCGGGATGACGTCGTGATGAATCACATTTACTTCACGGCCCTGCCCAAAGGCGCCGGCCTGGCTGCGGAGATGGCCAAGGGCGATGGCCGGCCGCGCGTCTACATCGTCGAGCCCACCGGCGAGTTCGAAAACGACCCGAACGTCACGGACAAGAAATTCCCGGGCAATCCGACGCGATCGTATCGAAGCACATCGCCTTTGAAGATCGTCGGCGAACTCGATAGCTGGGAACCGTACGATCCGGCGTTCATCCAGCAGCTCAGAATCCGCATCGAAACCGGCATCGGCGAGATCATCAACTAGCGTTCGTCCGGACTCCGATGCGTGTGCGCGCAACGATCGGCGCGTCGATCGTTGCGGACGTCACAAGCCTACACATCGCTTTCATTCGAGCTGGCGCTCGACCGTCTTCCGCGATTGGCCGATATACTATGCGCCTCCCATTTCCCCGCACTCGACCATGCGACGACGGTTCTTCTGGCTGATCGTGCTTTCGCTCGGCATTGCGCAACAGGCCGCGGCGCAGCAGACGCCCGCATTGCCCGCCTCCGCGCCCGACGTACTGGCATCGGCGCCGACTGTCGCGTCCGCGCCGCTCGCGAACGCCAACGATCAGCCTAACGAAGCAAACCGCCGGATCACGTCCTACCTGACGAAGAAATTCGGCGTCGCAAGAGAAAAGGCCGCGAAGCTCGCCGATATCGTGAGCGTCACTGCCACGAAATATTCGCTGCCGCCGGCACTCGTTTACGCGATTATTTCGATCGAATCGCGCTTCCAGGAAAAGGCGCGCGGCCAGCATGGCGCGACCGGGTTGATGCAGGTCGTGCCGTCCGCGCACCGCGGCATGCTGCGCGACGTGAAGGACCTGACCGAGCCGAATGCGAACGTCGAGGTCGGCTCGCGGATCCTGTCCGGCTATGTGAAGGCGGCCGGCGGCAACGTGCAGGCCGGACTGAAAAGCTATAGCGGTGGATCCAGCGCATATGCGGCAAAAGTGATGCAGCGGGTCGATTCGTTCCGGTTCGTGCTCGAACCCGATGACGATGCGAAAAGCGCGAATACCGCGAACGATGCGAACAACGCGAAGGCGCACATGGTGCCGGTCAGCGATCCGTCAGCGGCGCCGGCCGCGAACCGCAACGCGAAGTAAGCAATGGGTACCCGCGTTCGCACGGCTCCGGCCCGACGCTGCGCGGCCCGGCTGTTCGCCATGGTCGCGCTGTCGGCCGGCCCCGTATCGGCTTTCGCTGTCGTCGACTGCGAACAGGCAGGGCCGACGATGGAAGCCGTGCGACGCTGCGTGCTCGATCAGCAGCAGCAGCAAGTCGACAGCGCGTACCGGTCGCTGGCGCGCAAGCTGCGCCAACGCAATCCCGACGCTGCCGCCCGACTCGCGAAATCGCAGACGAGTTGGGCCGGCTTTGCCGGCGATACTTGTGACTACGTGAAGACCGCCAATCCGCAGCAGACGATTCCGAGTGACG
The DNA here is from genome assembly GCF_001729305.1 of Burkholderia sp. A2. NCBI lineage: Bacteria > Pseudomonadati > Pseudomonadota > Betaproteobacteria > Burkholderiales > Burkholderiaceae > Burkholderia > Burkholderia sp. A2. The sequence goes on from NZ_LZXX01000152.1 coordinate 23,159, forward strand.
CCTGGCTCAACTGTTGGGTGGATTTCAGTCAGGCACGCGTGCGCATCCTGAAGAAGTGGGAAGCGCAACTGACGCAGCCGAACTGACCGCCGGCCATGCCATATCGCCAATTATTCCGATGTTTCAGGAATAAAACACGCCAAAGGCCAGCGTTGACCCATTATTCTCATATTTCAGGAACTGTAAACGAGTGCGGCGGCGCATTCGCGCCGCCGCCCCATGGAATCGCCGGATCACCTCCCTCGTGCCCTGATCCGGCCCCCTCCAATCACAAC
>NZ_LZXX01000153.1:0-11960 GCF_001729305.1 Burkholderia sp. A2
AGCGACGTCACCGAGCTGTTTGCCGAGCTGAGGCCGGTGGACAACGAGTTGATGCCGGTCGACGTCGACGTCGACAGGGACGTGATCGAGCTGTTGGCCGACGACAGGCCCGTCGACGTGGAAGACGAAAGCGAGGTGACCGAGCTGTTTGCCGAGCTGAGACCGGTGGACAGCGAATTGATGCCGGTCGAGGTGGAGGTCGACAGCGACGTGATCGAGCTGTTGGCCGACGACAGGCCCGTCGACGTGGAGGACGAAAGCGACGTCACCGAGCTGTTAGCCGAGCTGAGGCCGGTGGACAGCGAATTGATGCCGGTCGAAGTCGAGGTGGACAGCGACGTGATCGAGCTGTTGGCCGACGACAGGCCCGTCGACGTGGAGGACGAAAGCGACGTCACTGAGCTGTTAGCCGAGCTGAGGCCGGTGGACAGCGAGTTGATGCCGGTCGAAGTCGAGGTCGACAGCGACGTGATCGAGCTGTTGGCGGACGACAGGCCGGTCGACGTGGAGGTCGACAGCGACGTCACCGAGCTGTTGGTCGAGCTGAGGCCGGTGGACAACGAGTTGATGCCGGTCGAAGTCGACGTCGACAGGGACGTGATCGAGCTATTCGCCGACGACAGGCCGGTCGACGTGGAGGACGAAAGCGACGTCACCGAGCTGTTGGTCGAGCTGAGGCCGGTGGACAGCGAGTTGATGCCGGTCGAAGTCGACGTCGACAGGGACGTGATCGAGCTATTCGCCGACGACAGGCCCGTCGACGTGGAAGACGAAAGCGACGTCACCGAGCTGTTTGCCGAGCTGAGGCCGGTGGACAGCGAGTTGATGCCGGTCGAAGTCGACGTCGACAGCGACGTGATCGAGCTATTCGCCGACGACAGACCCGTCGACGTGGAAGTCGACAAGCTGACGATGCTCGACGTCGTGGTGCTGGCCACCGCGTAAAGCTGGCTGCCGTTGATCGCGTCCGTGCTGCTTGCACCGATCAAGCCGGCCGCCACATTCTGGATGCGGCGCTCGGAACCGGCGGCGCCCACACTCACAACACCAGCGGCCGAATTCGCGCCGGCATAGGTACCGAATGTCTGACTTCCGATCGTCGTGCTGCTGACAGCACCGGTGCCGCCCGTCGCTGTACCGGCGGCAGCGGTCGTGGTCGCACCTGGGCCGAGCGCAACCGAGCCCGTCACGTTCGCATTGGCGCCAGCCCCGAATGCCAGTGCATTCGTCGCGCCGGATACTGCGGTATCGCCAATCGCGATGCCGCCGGCCGCCGTAGTCGTACTGCTATTGCCCAGTGCAACCGAGCCCTGGCCGATCGCACTGTTGCTGTTGCCGATTGCCACGGCGCCGTTCGCCGCCGTCGTTCCCGCTGCATTGCCTGCGGCGACGTTGTTTGCACCCAGCGTCACGGCACCCGTGCCGTTCGCAATGTTCGGATCGCCGATCGCCACCGCGCCGTTACCGCTCGCGGTCTGTTGACTGCCGATCGCAACGGCGCCGACCCCGAACTTGACAGTCGAACGGTAACCAATCGCCGTTGAACCCAAACCGGCCGTCGACGACACGCTCGAGGTATCGCCGATTGCAACCGACGAATTCGCCCCCGCCGTTGAAGTATTTCCCAGTGCCACAGCGGCGGAACCCGCGGCGGTCGACTGATTGCCGGCAGCCAGCGTAGCGAAATTCGACGCGACGGTTCCGATACCCAGCGCCGTTGCGTTCGTGCCGTTTGCATTCGCGCCGAGGCCAAATGCCGAGGCTTGTCCGGCTGACGCGGTAGCGGTCGCACCGACGGCGGTTGCATTCGCGGCCGTTGCGGCCGCTTTGTTGCCGAGCGCGATCCCGTTCCCGCCCGACGCAACGGCCGTCACACCGATGGCGGTATCCTGTGCACCACTTGCAGTGGCTTGATTGCCGATAGCCGTTGCATCCGTGTTCGACGCAACCGCAGCAAAGCCGGCCGCGTAACTCGTGGGCCCGGTGGCGCTTGCGTTGAAGCCAGTTGCCATGCTGTTGGCCCCGGATGCCTTGGCGCCACCACCCAGTGCAATTGCATTGCCACCTGTCGAAGATGCTGCAGCCCCGACTGCGACGTTATTCGTTATCGAGGTGTTCCCCGCGACCCCCGCAACCGCGCCGTCGCCTTGCGCGATGCCGTATGCACCGTTGACGGTCGCGCCGCGGCCGACTGCAATACCCGACGTGGCGGCCGACGCGACGGACGACTGCCCGCCGATCGCGATGCCGTCCGACGCGGCGGACTGCGCGCCCTTCGTTGCGTTGCTGCCGATGGCGACTGCGCCCGCGCCCGAAGCGATGGTCGAGTTTGCCTGCGACAGCGGCGTCGTTCCGTTGCCGCCTGCGCCGCCGATCGCGACGGAGTTCAGCGCGTTCGCCGTCGAGCCGAAGCCGAGTGCGGTCGCGCCGGCACCGCTGGCGGTGGTTTCGAGGCCGGCCGCGACGCCCCAGAGGCCGGCCGACGATTGCATGCCGGTGGCGACGGCGCCGTTGCCGGTCGCCTGCGCGAACGAGCCGTATACCGTGACACCGGTCCAGCCGTTGCCGTTGGAGTTACATCCGGCTACGACCGAATACGTGCCGGAGCCGTCGCCGGCCTGGTTTTGCGTACCGCCCGGGTTGACGCGGCCGACCGCGCCGTTGCTTCCGGTGAAGCAGGTTTGCTGTGTGTTGAGCGTATTGGCTTCGGCCAGTCCTGGCAGGCTGATCGCCAGCGCCGCGAGGGCGGCGACCACGACGGCCGACTTGTTCGGCTTGCCCCGTGCCGAATCGATTTCCGATGCAGCGACCCAGGCGCCAAGTGCCTCGTTCCAGATCGAGCGGTATGTGCGGTTCATGTCCTACCTACCTCCAAATGTGCACGTCACACACCGGTCTCTTTTGTTAGAGGATTGCTCCGTGCGCTCGCGCGAATCTCAAAATTGATGGGCGGAGTTTATTGGAGGTCGATTTTGGAGATTGATAAACAGTGATAAATGAAGTGGTTTTAAAGTTAAAGAATGGTTAATGCGCCGCGTTTTGATGTGCTGGGGAAAAGCGAACGTCAAGGATGTGAGATTGTGTCGGGCAGCGCACGGACTACTCCGGCAATGAGGGTGATTTCTTATAAAAATCAAATGGTTACGATGGTTGTGTGCGGTGGATAACACAACTCAGAGGCATAAAAGTAAGATGAATGAGGCCGCAAACGTTTGCGCGCAGTCGAAGTCTTTCATGTTTGTAATGTTGAAAGGTGGATTTGCGAATAATGCTTTTGATATTTTATTAACTTGTTAATGTTTTTGTTTGAATCGAATTATTCTTGGTATTGGCTGGTTATCTGATAATTAGATTGGTCGGATGTCGAGCGTCTTGGATTGTGCTGGTTTGCGCATCTCGCGCGGCGCAGGGGCCCGAGCGGCGGGCGTTGCGGCCTGCCCGGACCGTGGAAGTTGTAAAAAAGTGCTACAGAGGCGACAGAGGAAACGATTCGCGTCAATTTATCGGTTTTGTCCTATTGACGATCGCGTTGACATCGGTATCAGCGCGGAATCGGCGCGCATGCCGGAACTCGAGCGGGCGCGCGCGCGGCGGGCGTTTCGGGGAGGGTCGACAGGCCGTCAGAGACCGAGCGTCGAGGGGAGCGGCGGTGGCTGAAATGTCAGATCCGGAGGGCGGCGATGTGCCCGCCATGCCGCTGGCGCCCGACGTGTCGAGGAAAAAGAGGGAGGGGTCGAATGTATCGGGCGCGCCACACCCGAGCGGGCGTGGGCCCATTCGGGCGCTTGCCGCATCACCCGCGGCAAGCGCCCGACTTCACTTCTTCAGAAACCGCAGCGCAAGCCGCGCCATCCGCGGCACGAACATCGGACGCAACAGGCGCTTGTCGTAACCGGCCATCCGCCGGTCGTTCTCCACGAGACACAGCTCGATCAGTTCGCGCGGGTTCAGCGCATCGCCGATATCGGCCGTGCCGGTCGCCGGAAAATTCGCGTCACGCGCGGCGCCGTCGGCGTCGATGCCGCGCGCGATGTTCATGCGGTCACGGATCAGTTGCACCCACACGGCCGCGACACGTGCGAAAAACCACGGCCGGCGCCACCACGGCATCGTGCGCCAGTACCATGCGTACCAGTTCACGAAGAACAGGATGTGGCGGCCTTCTTCTTGGATCACGGGCTCGAAGGTCTCGACGAGCTCGGGCGGGAAATAACCGGAGCGCTGCGCGGAGCGGAACAGGCCGAATGCGAAGAAGCTGTCGATGCATTCGCTGAAGCCCGTCATCATCCACGACCATTCGGGATCGGTCGGCGCCGGGTAGGCCGGCTCGGGCGCGAGCCGGATGCCGTACGCCTCGACGAGCTTCGACAGCACGACCTTGTGGCGGGCTTCCTCGCCGCCGTCCATCTCGAGCGCGCGGCGCAGCAGCGGATCGTCGACCGTCGCGGCGTAGGTCGCGACGCGAATCGACGCGCGGCCTTCGGTTTGCACCGCGATGTCCCAGATCGGCAGCGACGTGAGCCGTCTGAGTTCGGCCGGCTGGAGCGCCGGCCAGTCGATTACCGCCGGCTTGTACGGATTGTGTGTGTCGAGCAGCATCCGACAGAACATCTGCTTGTGCGCATCGGAACCGATCCGGACCGGGCCTTGCCTCTCGAAGGTCCAGTTGCGCATCGCGTGATCTGCCGCGGCATGCTCGTCCTGCAGCGTGTCGGTCATGGCTATTGTTATGCGATTACGGATCGAAAGATTCTTGCACAGCTTCCGTCATCGCGTATTTTCGAGTGGCCATGTGCACGCCGGCCCCGCGCGGTCACGCGTTCGTGTCGACCCAGAGGCGGCCCCAGCGCGAGGCGTACGCGAGGGCGTGTTCTTCCTCGAAGAAGAAATCGATCGCGTCGAACGACACGGAGCGCGGCGACGGCCCGCCGCTCGCGCGTTCGATCGTCAGGTTGGCGGCGAACAGCCCGTTCGGCAACCGGGCGGCAGCGGGAGCGACTTCATAGCCCTTGTAGCGGATCGTACGGTTCATGGCGTGCGCGTAAAAAGTTCGGACTTTCAGCGTACGAAAACCTGCCGGCCGCGTGAACCAATCTTTCGGCCAATGCAAATCATGCGGCGGGCTGAATCGTTATCGGGGCGGTACGCGCGAACGATGTGTTCGAGAGGCGAGACGGGCACGCCCGGCACATCGCCGCGCGTCGGAAGACGCGCCGCGCACCTGCGTCGAATCGTGTCGACCGGAGGGGCGCGGCGGAATGCGGAGGTTACTGGTTGGCGACCTTCAGCACGGGCGCGAGCGCATCGACCGATGCCGCATGCGAGGCCGCACGATGCGACGCGAACGCGAGCGCGAATTCGGCGGCTTGCGCGCCGACCGTCTCGAGTTGCGCGACGACCTTCGGATCCGAGCAGCTATCGGCGCTTTCGAAGCGCGTTTCCAGCGTGTTGACGGTTGCGCCGAACGGCGTCGGCCACCCGCGTAGCGCATGGACGATCGAGCGCAGCGACGTCAGCACGGTGCCGGCCGCCTGCCAGCCGTACGCGGTGACGATCAGGCCGACCGCGCGGCCGTCGAGATACGGGCGGTCGTCCGCGCGCAGTTCCTCGAGCGTGTCGAGCGCGTTCTTCACGAGGCCGGACACGCCGCCGTGATAGCCGGGCGTCGCGATGATGATCGCGTCGGCCTCGCGCACGGCGTCGATCAGCTCGCGCTGCGCGTCGGTCAGCGTTTTGTGCTCGGGTGCGTAGTGCGGCAGCGTATGCAGGAACGGGCCGTCGAACAGGCGCGTGCGCGCGCCGGCGGCTTGCGCACCGCGCAGTGCGAACGACAGCGCGCGTTCGGTGGACGACGCGGCCCGGGTGGTTCCGCCAATGCCGACGACGAACGGACGGCGGTGTTGATCGAATGCAGTCAAGGGGCGCTCCTGGAGTGGCTTGCCCGGCTAAGCACAGGCTTAAAACCAGATGGTAACGACCCCGTCGCCACTCTGAAAACGACTTTTCGTTCTATCGATATGCCGCGCGGAGAGGCAACCGTGTGCGCGGCCGCGCAGATCGATAGCAGAAATGCTTGGTTGGGACGGTGCGCCGGGCTCGATAAGATGGGCTCGTCTCCTCCATGATGTCTCTACTGACATGGGTTGGCCCCGCCGCGCGGATGCTGGCGGGGCTTTTTTTCGTCCTCGGCCGGAAAACGGGGCACGATGCGCGGCGATGCGCCCGTTACTCGAACACCGGCCGGAAGAAGCTGCGCTCGTAGCTGACGATGCACCGCGTGTCCTCCGCGTAGCGGAATGCGGCCTGGCAGGCCGGATCGTCCTTCGAGCGTTCGCGGTAGCGCTCGTAGTCGGCGAGGCTGGGGAACGAGAACATCGCGAGCGCGATGTTGCTCGCGCCTTCGGATGGCAGGAAGTAGCCGTGATGCGTGCCGCCGAACTGCTCGACGAGCGGAATCCACATCTTCCCGTAGGTTTCGAATTCGACGAGTTTGTACGGATCGACGACGTAGCGGAGGAAGCAGGTGACCATGGGCGCTCGCGATGCTGTGACGGAGCAGCGAGTCTGGAGCGCGGGGCAGTACGTGTCAACGGCGTGCGCGCCGGGCCTCGATCTCATCCGCTTGATGCGTTGCTTGCGCGTGCAACGATCGGTGCTTCGAGGCGTTCGCCGCGACGTGCGCACGGCATCGAAACGCACCGTACCCGGCACTTCCGTCAGCCACGTTACCGCGGCATTTTTACGACATTTTTTCTTGCGATGGCGACCGGCGCGCTCCTAGACTTCGGGCATCTTCACCACGGAGCATGGCCATGTCGATACCCTGGAACGCGATCGCCGAACGCACCCCTGCCGCGCCGCCTTCCGCGTGCGCCGATCGGGTGATCGTCCGGCGTTTCGATCCGGCAATCGACAGCTATGCGCAACTCACGCCGATGCTGCATCGTGCGTTCGCGCGGCTCGGTGCGATGGGGCTCAACTGCACGTGCGTCGATCAGGACGAAGACGTCACGCGCCGCCGCGCGGAAGCCGGCGAGTGTTATGTCGCCGTGTGCGGCGGGCGTGTCGTCGGCACGGCCACGCTGTATGCGACCGATCCTTCGTCGGCCTGCTCGCTGTACCGGCGCGAAGGCGTCGCGAGCGTGCGCCAGGTGGCGGTGGACCCGGCGTGTCAAAGCCGCGGGATCGGCGCGTTGCTGCTGTCGTTCGCCGAGCAGTGGGCTGCGTTGCGCGGCTATGCGCTGCTCGCGCTGGACACGCCGCATCCGGCTTCGCACCTGCTGGCGTTCTACGGCGCGCAGGGCTTCGAGGTGGTCGACGTGATGCGCTTTGCCGGCAAGCGCTACGACAGCGCGATCCTGTGCAAGCGGCCCGTTGCACGCGCCGCGCGGCGCGTGTCGCCGGCGTCGCGGCTGGCGGCGCGCGTGGCGGCCGTGCGGCGGGTCATGCATGCGTGGGCGCCGCGCATCGTCGCGATCGGCCGGCGCGAGTCGGGCCTGCGTCGCGGCGGAGGTTTCGCGGCGCGCCGCGCGGCCGGTGCGGCCAGTTGCCGGTCGTCGCCGTGGCGGCCGCGTCAGCACGGCCGCTTCGTGGCCCGATGGCGGCGGGCGGGTTCCGATTCGCGCCGCTGACGCGTCGCGTGGCCTTCACGTAAAGACGGAGCGCGGACCACTCGACGAATCGGTGCGATCGCGCGTGGCGATGGCCCAAGGAACGGGCCGGCGCGTCAAGCGGCACGCACATGCGTGCGGACGTTACTCGTCGCGGCTGCGCGTGTCGCCGCCGCCTTTCGCGAGGCGCCACGCGATCGTGCCGAGCACGCCGACCGCAACAATCAGCGCGCCCCACAGCACGTAGCGACGTCCGGCATCCGCATCGGCGGCCGCCGCCGTCGCGACCGCCGATACGGGCAGCGCCGCGCCGACGCGGGCGGGCCGTACTTCGGGCGCCATGCCGACCAGCAGCGCGTCGCGGCTCACGGCCGACGACACGAGCGATGCATCGCCCACGCCGAGCGTAAACGGCGGCGTGCCGCGCGCGACGAAGGTCAGCGCGGCCGGATGCCAGCCGATAGCGACCGCCGGCCGGCCGCCGCCGAGGCCGCCGTTGCGCATGTCGACGACGATCCGCCACGCGCGATCCGTATTCGCCGCGAACTCGAGCGGCGGATTGCGCTGCTCGCCGCCCTTGCCCTGCAGGCGGAACAGCACCGCGGCCGAGACGTCGCGCCACGGCACCTGCGCATCGGCGCGGCTTTGCAGCGTCGCGCGCGCGACGGTGTTCGGCTGCGGCAGGTCGATGCGCACGCGGTCGACCGGATACGCGCCGTCCGTGTCGAACAGATACTCGCCCGGCGCAGCGCCCGCGCGTATCCGCACGGCGTCGCGCCACTGGCGCGGCACGGACGCCGTGTCGGCGCCGCGTGCGTCGCGCGGATGCGTCTCGACGTCGACCGACGCGATTGCCGGCGCGCCGTCGAGCCAGTCCAGCCGCAGGTAGCGCGGCGTCGCACCGTCGAGCGCGATGCGTTCCTGCACCAGCAGGTCGTTGCCGCGGCCGACTTTCAGCAACTGCGTGCTGCCGAGCGGTCGCCAGTTGCGCAGGTCGTCGCTGGCTTCGACGGACACGCGGCCCTGGTAGCTGTCGTCGTCCACATGCACGACCAGCGCATCGATGCTGCCGTCGGTATGCGACAGGTCGACGAGGTCCGCGCCATGCCCGGTGGGCGAAGGCGGCGCGACGGCCGCGCGCAGCGCGCCGTCCGGGCCGACCGTCACGCCGAGCGGCGCGCTACCGTTCTCGGCGCGCGCGGGCGGCAGCGGGAACCAGTGCACCGGCGCGCGCGACGGCGGCACGGCGGGCGCGGCCGGCGCGTCGAGCGAATACGGCACCGGCTCGCCCGCGCCGTTGAAGATGCGCACGTCGCCGAGATCGTCGCGCCGGCTCGCCGCATACACGGGCTGCGGCACGGTGAGCTGGTAATACGCGGCGCTGCCGTCGAGGTCGAGCGCGAAGCGCTGCGTGACGCGCCCTGCGTTGGGTACGCCGTCGGCCGTCGCGAACGACGCGAGCAGGCTCAGACCGAGCAGGGCGGCGAGTCGTTTCATGGCTGGCAGTCCTGTTGCGCGGCGGCCTTCGGCGGCAGCGGCGAGAAATAGCCGATCAACAGCAGCAGCACGCCGATGCCGATGAACGACACGATGCGCTCGATGCCGGTGACGTGCGACAGGTCGAACAGGAAGAGCTTGACGACCGTCAGCGCGAGCAGCGCGGCGCCGACGAACCACAGCGGCCGCAGCCCGCGGCGCGTGGCCCAGATCGTGATCGCGAGCGCACAGACTGTCCAGTACACGGACACCGATGCCTGCACGAGCGTCGATTCCGCCATCGCGCCGAATTCGTACGGAACGCCGGCCCAGTGATGCAACGTGCGTAGCAGGATCGCGTTCAGCCACAGGAACCCGGTCGCACCGGCCGCACCCAGCAGCTCGACACGATGTGTGCCGAAGGTCCAGCCGAGTTTGCGCGCGCGCACGAACCACGAAGCGGCGAGCGCATAGACGACCGCGAGCACGAGATCGAGCGGATTGAACAGCGGCACGCGCGCCCAGCTTCCGCCGTCCTGCGTGAAGTTCGCGTAGAAGGTCCACGCCCACATCACGACGATCAGCGGCAGCGACGCGAATGCGCAGAGGCGCGCGATGCCGTCGCGGCGCGTGAGCCACATCCCGGCGAACGCGAACAGGCTCCAGCCGACCATGAACACCTGCTGGATGCCGAACGACGACAGCACGATGTCGATGTCGTAGCCGAGGTGGAAGCGGTGATGCAGCGTGCGCAGCATCAGCGCGTTGAACCACAGGAACACGGTCGCGATCGCCACGTAGTCGACGGCGCGCGGATGCCACGCGATGCCGAGCGTTCTGAGGCGGCGCAGCCACGCGGCGAACGCGACGAACACGAGACCTTGCGCGATGTCGAGCGGATTGAGCAGCGGCAGCCAGAAGAGCGGCGCTGCGTCGCCGTCGCTGACCGTGCTGGCGATGCTCCACAGCCACAGTAGTGCGGCGAGCGGCGCCGCACCCCACACCTGGTATGCGCGCGGGAACGCCGCGACCGGCCAGCGCGGGCGGGAGCCGGGGCCGGACACGAGCAGGAGCAGCGCGCCGAAGCCGTACGCCCATGCGCTCCAGCTCCATGCGCCTTCCGGGACGAACGCGCGCAGGCGCCAGAAACCTTCGAGCGACAGCAGACCGCACACGGTCCAGAACGTCAGCGTATGCAGCGGCGCGAGGATGCGCGTTGCAACGGAGGGCGTCGCGCCGTTCGCGGCAGCGGCGCCGGTCGTGCCGCGCGACTGGCGCCACAGCAGCGCAAGCCCCGCGCCGATGGCCACCGGCCACGCGAACGCGCCCATGCCCGACAGCGGCGCTTCGTGCGCATCGAACGCGCGCAGCGCGAGCAGCGCCAGCACTGGCGTGAGCGCGAGTGCGGGCCATTCGGCGAGCGGCCAGGCGAGCCGGCGGCGCGCCACGTGCGCGAGCCAGGCGGTACCGGCGGCGAACAGTACGGTCGTATCGACGACGAAGCGATCGGCATGCAGATCGACGTGACGGCTCGCGTGGACGAGGATTTCGTGCAGCCCGCCGCTGACCCACCACAGCAGCCCCCACGCGGCGGCCGCGACGCCGATCTCGGGCATCCACCCGTGCCATGCGCGGGCTTCGCCGCGCCCGTGCAGCCACCAGCCGGTGAACAGGCCGGCGAGCGCGATCAGCAGCATTGCGATAGTCGGGCTGTTGAGCACCGGCAGCGCGGTCGCGTCGGCCGGACTCAGCAAGCTCGTGAAGAACGCGCCGGCCGCGGCGACCTGCATCAGCAGCCCGAAGCCGAACGCGAGCAGGCGTTTCTGGCGCACGCCGAGCCACACGACGGCCGCGCCTTCGATGGCCCACGCGGCGCTGGTCGTCGGCCCCGAGAACGCGAGCGGCACCGCGAGCGTCGCGAAGATGACGGCGAGCGCGAGCATCGATTCGAACAGCAGCCCGAGGCGATCGCGGCGCCGCGCGAGCCATGCGGCGACCGCGACGTAGAACGCCGACAGCGCGACCGCGCTCCACGCGAGCGCGAACGGCATGCCTTTCACGAGGGACGCCTGCAGCGCGGTCGCGACGATCGGCGTGCCGAACACGAGCGTGCCGTCCACGTAGTGTCGCAGCGCGAGTTCGCGCTTCACCGCATACAGCAGCGCGATGCCGACGTACATCAGGAAGAACAGGATCAGGAACGGCTCGGTGCTTGCGAACAGCGCGGGGCGATAGGCCGTCACGCCCCACGCGGAGCCGATCGTGAACGTGAACACGAAGCCGAGCAGGTTCAGCGGGCGCCAGGCCTTGAACCACGCGATCGCGAAGATGCCCGCGTTCAGCAGTGCGTAGTAGCTGAACAGCGCGACGTGATTACCCTGGCCGGTCGACAGCAGGATCGGTGCGAGAAAGCCGCCCGCGCTGCCCATGAACGCGAGCGGCAGCGCGTTCTGCCGCACCGCGAGGAACGCGCTCAGCGCGCAGACCGCGACCATCAGCGGGAACGCGGCGCCGATGGGCAGTAGTGCGTAAAGCTTGGTCGCGGCGAAGATCGTCAGGTACAGGATGCCGACGCCGCCGCCTTGCAGCACGAGGCCGTATGCGGCGCGGCGCGGCCGCACGCGCCAGCCGATCGCGAGCAGCGCGGCCGCGGCGAGCGCCGTGCCCGCGAGGCGGAATTCGATCGGCAGCATCGCGTTGTCGGCCGCGTACTTGAGCAGGAACGCGACGCCGAAGAACAGCACGATGATCCCGACACGCACGACCGTGTTGCCGCCGAGCAGCCAGTCGCGCGCAGCGCCGAATGCGCGTTCGGCGAGGCCCGGTTCGCGCGGCGCTGGCGGTTGGGGCGGTTGGAGCGGGGCAGGGCGGATC
>NZ_LZXX01000154.1:0-1660 GCF_001729305.1 Burkholderia sp. A2
GAGCGGCCGGATACGGGCGGCGACGGTCCTGACCGCCTCCAGATCCGGGCGGCCGCCAAGATGCGCGAGGAAGTTGAACCGGGCGCCGCACACCCCGTTCGCGGCGTACTCCGTAAGGAGCGCGTCCGGATCGCCCGGCCGAACGAGTGCGACGCCCTTGTACCGCCCCGCTCCGGCGCGCAACGCGTCGAGCATCGCGCGATGATCGAACCCGTGCCCCTGGCTCTGTACGATCACGGCGCGCGAGAAGCCGAGGCGCTCGTGCAGGTGCCGCAACGCCGTTTCCGGCGCGGCGGACGGATCGAAGCTGCGGTCGTCGGGCAACGGATAGCGGTCGAACGGCCCGAACACATGGCAATGCGCGTCGCAGCTGTTTGCCGGCAGACGCAAGAGCGGCCGGCGTGGTTCGGCCAGCGGCGGTGGGGAAAATCGGCGCGTGGACCCGGAGATCGCCGGGGAAGTCATGGTCATGTCGATGGATTCCTTGAGCGTATGCGAGGTACTTCCGGTAAACGACATCGAAACGGCAGCTCGATCGAACCGCCGTCGACGTACGCTCATTGCGGGCTCGCGAGCTTCCGGGCAAACGCGGCGATGGCGTCGGCCATGGCGACCGGCTGTTCAGGTGCGAGCGCGTGGCCGGCATCCGGAATCCGCACGATCGTCACGCGGTCGCCGAGCATCGATTTCAATACGTTCGAAAACCGGCGCGGTGCGACGGCGTCGTGTTCGGCCTGCAGGTCGAGGATCGGCGCGGTGCCGGCCGCGAAATATGCATCGACCGGCGTGGTCTCGCGCGCATGCGATTCGGCGTCGTGCGTGGCGGCATGCCAGCCGTCCAGCCAGACCCGCGGATCGTTGCCCGGTGCGAAGAACGCCTTCTTCAGGTATTCGATCCGCTTCGCTTCCGGCAGCGACAGGTCGCCGGCGCCGTCGATCGCCTGCCGGATCTCGGCGCTGATCGGCTTCTCCGTCGAGCCGGGCGGCACCTTGCCGGCGGACGCAGCCGCGAGCACGACGCCGCGCACGAGATCGGGCCGGTCGACGGCCAGCATGCGCGCGGGGAAATTCCCCCACGCGTGGCCGACGACGATCGCCGGGCCGCGATGTTCGTTCTCGATCACCGTCGCGACGTCCGCCGCGAAATCGTGGACCGACAGGTTGTCCATCGGCCCCTTGCTCTGCCCGATGCCGCGCGGCTCCGGGCGCAGCACGCGAAAGCCGTCGGCCACGAGCCGGGCGGCGACCGCGTCGTAGTCCCTGCCCGAGCGGCCGAGCGACGGCAGAATCACGATCAACGGGCCCTGCCCCTCGCGCAGTACCTCGATCTGCACATCGCCATGCCGGACGATTTCCCGGTCGACCGTGGCCGAGGCCGGGGTCGCCGATGCAAAGGCGGACGCCGCCCACCACAACAGACATGCGGCGACGATGCCGCGCTTCGATGTTTTCATGTTTTGATATCCTGATTGATTGAAGAATCCATTCGCTTGTTCCGACGCCTGCCGATGATGATCAATTCGTGCGGTAGACCTTGCGTGCAAAGGCTGCGATCGCATCGCTCATCGCGCGCGGCTGCTCGGGCGCCATCGCGTGCCCCGCATCGGCGAGGACCTGCACGGTCACGCGATCGCCCAGCCACGGCTTGAACACGTTCGGC
>NZ_LZXX01000155.1:0-244 GCF_001729305.1 Burkholderia sp. A2
CGGGCTCGACCAGCTCGTCGTGAAGACCGCGCCGATCGCCGCGACGCCGAAGGCGCTCGACGCGGTGCTGAAGATCGATCTCGTGTCGGCGGTCGGCAGCGCGATCCTCGTGACCGCGCTGATCTCGATGGCGCTGTTGCGGATGAAGCCGCGCGACGCGCTCGTCACGTTCGGCGAGACGCTGAAGGAACTGACGCGCCCGATCCTGTCGATCGGCCTCGTACTCGCGTTCGCGTTCGTCGCG
>NZ_LZXX01000155.1:493-2757 GCF_001729305.1 Burkholderia sp. A2
GCGCGGCGACGGGCCTCGTCGGCAAGGAATCCGAGCTGTTCCGCTTCACGGTGCGGCACAGCCTGCTGTTCGCGGTGATCGTCGGACTGATCACGCTCGTGCAGGCGTACGTGCTGCCGGGGATGGTGCCGTAAGGCGCGACGTGCACGCCGAACAAACAAAAAACCCACGCCCGAACGAGCGTGGGTTTTTCACTTCACCTGCCGATCGCCGGCGCGGACGGCCGGCGATCCGTTGCGCGATCAGCTGCCCTTCGCGATGCGATCCTGGATGTGCTGCGCACGGCTCGACGACGACGGATGCGAGCTCATCATCGAGCTCTTGCCGCCGTCCAGCTGCGCGAGCTTCTGGAACGCGGTGACGAGGCCCTTCTGGTTCATGCTCTTCTGCTTCATCAGGTCGAACGAGTAGTCGTCGGCCGCGCTTTCCTGCGTCTGCGAGAACTGCGCGTTGATGAACTTCTCGGTGATGTCGCCGAGCTGCGAGCTCGTCAGCGCCGCCACGCCCGGCGAAGCCGCGCCGGCCGCGGTACGCGCCGCGCTCACCGCATATGCCGTCTGCATCGCCTTCTTCGAGTGGCCGAGTGCGACGTGGCCCATTTCATGGCCGATCACGCCGCGCAGCTCGTCGTCGTTCATCATGTCCATCAGGCCGCTGTACACGCGCACGCAGCCGTTGCCCATCGCCCACGCGTTGACGTCCTTGGTCATGTAGACCTTGTAGTTGATCTTCTGGCCGTTCAGCGTCATGTCGCCGAAGCCCTTCATCACCTTCGTCAGGCGCTTCGCGTACGCGCTGTTCGCCGGCGCGATCTTCGATTCGGCGTCGCTCGACTTGCACGACTCGTTCGACAGCGCGGCGATGTCGCTGTCCGACAGCGTCGCCGCCTTGTACAGGTTGGTCCCCGCCGACGTCAGGCTGTTCGCGTCAAGGTTTTGCACCCCGCCGCATGCGCTCAACAGAAACGCCACGCCACATGCCGCCACCGCTTTCTTGAGTTGCATCCCGGAATCCCTCGATAGTTGTATTTGGGAGCGGCGATTTTGCATAATCCGGCAGAAAATTACCAGTTGTTTACATCAGATGACACGCTCATTACTCAGCGGATCGACATGATGCGGCGATCCGGCCCCGGATTGACGGCGAACGGCGTGGCAATCGCCGCGCCCGGCACGGCGACCGGGGAACGGAAGCGGACCGACCTGCGCTCAGGCCGTCTGGTCGCGGCGCCGCGTCAGGCGGCGCGCGACGAGCATCGGCAGCCGCATCGCGAAGCCGGTGAACAGGCGCAGGTGCATCCACGCGAGCAGCGCGTTGTCGCGGCCGTAGTGAAAATGCGACACGCCGCCTTCGTGGCGGCCGAAATAGCGCACCGGCGCGTCGATCCGGATCGGGCGCACGCCGGCCCAGCACAGCCGCACGGCCGCTTCGGGATCGAAGTCGAAGCCGCGCATCCACGGCTGGCGCCGCATGATCGCCGCCAGCGGCGCGACCGGATACACGCGAAAGCCGTACAGCGAATCGCCGATCCCGGCCCATAGCGTCTCGAGGTCGGCCCACGCGTTCGACAGCCGGCGCCCCTGCACGCGCAACCGCGGCGCGCTCGCGTCGAACTTCGGCACGCCGAGCACCATCGCGTCGGGCGCGGCCTGCGATGCCGCCATGAAAACGGGAATCAGGTCGGCCGGATGCTGGCCGTCCGAATCCATCGTCAGCACGTGCGTGAAGCCGCTCGCGGCGGCCGCGTCGAGCCCCGCGAGCACCGCGGCGCCCTTGCCGCGATTCTCCGGCAGCACGATCACGCGCAGGCCGGGATCGCGCTCGGCCATCGCCTGCAGCCGTTCGGCGCTGCCGTCGGTGCTGCCGTCGACGACGACCCACACCGGATTCCACTGCGCGCGCGCATTGCGCACGGTCGTGTCGACCTTGGCGCCCGGGTTGTAGCTCGGAATCAGGACGAGATGGGTGGACGACGCGTGCAGCTTGGACATGGAAACAGCCGATGGGGAAGACGGGGAGCCTGACAAAAGTGTATGACTTGCCGGCGAACGCCGGCACGCGTCGTCGACGCCGGCCGCGGGCCGGACCGGCTGCCCGATCGCGAGGCTCTCGCGCTTCATGACAGCCACTCCATCGCATGACCGGCGCTGGCCTCGATCTCGACCAGCAGGTCGTCGCGACACACGTCCGCATGCACGAACAGCGGCCGCACGTGGGGACCGGCCGCGTCGCGCAGCACGCGGCCGATCGCGGCCAGCGCCGCG
>NZ_LZXX01000156.1:0-1335 GCF_001729305.1 Burkholderia sp. A2
GCTGCCGAGCGCGTCGAGCTGGCCGATCATCCATTGCTGGAATGTCTTGCCGGCCGGCTGCGTCTCGGTGACGCTGACGGTCGGCACGCCGCCGTCGCGCGCGATCTTCAGCATGCGCTTGGTCATCGGTTCTTCGGCCTGGCTGTTGTAGATCAGCGCGCGCACCTGCTTCTTGCGCAGGTCGCCCTCGAACGCGGCGACGTCTTGCGCGCTCGCCTCGGTGTCGTTCATCGTCGCGAGCTGGAAGCGCTGGTTGCGCATGTCGAGGCCGATCGCGTCCGACATGTAGCCGAACACCGGCTCGGTGGCCGTCACCGGCACGCCCTTGTACTTCGCGCGCAGCGCGGCGACCTTGTCGTCGACGGGCTTCAGCGATGCGACGAACTTCTGCAGGTTCGCATCGTACTCGGCCTGGTTCGCCGGGTCGGCGCGGCCGAGTTCGGCCGCGATCGCGCGTGCGGCCGCCGGCATCGTCGCCGGGTCGTACCACAGGTGCGGGTTGTCGCCGGCCTTCTTGCCGACCAGATCGGCGACGACGATCGTCGCGCGCTTCGCCTGCTTCGATGCGCCGAGCAGCTTGCCCATCCACGGATCGTAGTCGGCACCGTTGTAGATCACGACCTGTGCGTGCTGCAGCGCGCGGGCCGTCTTCGGGCTCGCTTCGAACAGATGCGGATCCTGGTCCGGATTGCTGAGGATGCTCGTGACCGCGACGTGGCGGCCGCCGATCTGCGACGCGACGTCGCCGTAGAAATTCTCGGCGGCGACGACGTTGACGGTCGCGGCCTGCGCGAACGCGGGCGCGGCGAACGACAGTGCGGCGACGGCGGCGGCGAGCCAGCGGACAGGCGACAGGGCGCGCCGCGGCGCGCGCTTCAGGGCAATGGACATGGAACTCCTCGTTGGAAGGGCGGCGCGGGCGCCGCGCGGTGCGGCGTCAGCGCTGCGCGGGCTTGCGCTTGCAGTGCCCGCACAGGCCGTTCAGCTCGACGACCTGGTGGTGGACTTCGAAACCGTGCGCGGGCTCGCTCGCGGACAGCTGCTTCGCGAGGTCGCTGCCGGGAATCTCGACGGTGTCGCCGCACGAATCGCAGATCAGGAACTGGCCTTCGTGCGGCACGCCGATCTCGCAGCACGCGAGGAACGCGTTCTTCGATTCGATCCGGTGGATGAAGCCGTGCTCGACGAGGAAATCCAGCGCGCGGTAGACGGTTGTCGGCGGCACGCGGCCGCGTTGCGGTTCGAGTTCGGCGAGCAGGTCGTACGCGCCGATCGGGCGCTGCGCGGCCAGCACGCGTTCGTAGACCTGGCGGCGCAGCGGCGTCCACGCGAGCC
>NZ_LZXX01000156.1:1420-1901 GCF_001729305.1 Burkholderia sp. A2
TCGCCGCGCCGTGCAGCGCGAATTCCATTTTCCGTCGTTGCTCCGTCCCCTTCATCGTCGATGCCACTGCGCCGCACCGCGCGCTTTCCGCCTTGCGGTGCGGGCGCGTCGTCGCGTCGTCGCGCGCCCTCGTGCCGCAGCGCGTCATAGAAAGCCGCCGCGTCGTCTTGACAGCGCGTATCGCGTATCCGATCATTCGATCACTAACAGAGCAATTGATCGGTCGAAGAGCGTTCGCTCACCCGCGACCGTCGTGCAGCAAGAACGAACCGGAGACAGCCAGTGAGACTGGAAGACAAGGTCGCGATCCTGACGGGCGCCGCAAGCGGCATCGGCGAGGCGGTTGCGCAACGCTATCTGGACGAGGGCGCGCGCTGCGTGCTCGTCGACGTGAAGCCGGCAGGCGGCTCGCTCGCCCGGCTGATCGAGGCCAACCCCGGCCGCGCGGTGGCCGTCACGGCCGACGTCACGCGCCGCGACG
>NZ_LZXX01000156.1:1956-2180 GCF_001729305.1 Burkholderia sp. A2
ACGCGCCGCGACGACATCGAGCGGATCGTCGCGACGGCGGTCGAGCGCTTCGGCGGCGTCGACGTCCTGTTCAACAATGCGGCGCTGTTCGACATGCGTCCGCTCCTCGACGAATCGTGGGACGTGTTCGACCGGCTGTTCTCGGTCAACGTGAAAGGGCTGTTCTTCCTGATGCAGGCCGTCGCGCAGCGGATGGTCGAGCAGGGGCGCGGCGGCAAGATCGT
>NZ_LZXX01000156.1:2209-2990 GCF_001729305.1 Burkholderia sp. A2
CGGCCGCGCTCGCGCTCGCGCCGCACCGGATCAACGTGAACGGCATCGCGCCGGGCGTGGTCGACACACCGATGTGGGAACAGGTCGATGCGCTGTTCGCGCGCTACGAGAACCGGCCGCTCGGCGAGAAGAAGCGGCTCGTGGGCGAAGCCGTGCCGCTCGGCCGCATGGGCGTGCCGGGCGACCTGACGGGCGCTGCGCTGTTCCTCGCGTCGGCCGACGCCGACTACATCACCGCCCAGACGCTGAACGTCGACGGCGGCAACTGGATGAGCTGACGTGGCGCCGCTCGCACGCGCCAGTCGCCAGCCGGCCCGCGACGCGGCGGCATCGCCGCACGCCGCGGCCGTCGTCGACCGAGGAGGGCTCGCCTGATGGCCGAGATCGTCGTCGCCGGCGAGCTGCTGGCCGAATTCGTCGCCGTCGAGCGCGGCCAGGGTTTCGATACGCCCGGCCTGTTCGAAGGGCCGTTCCCGAGCGGCGCGCCGGCGATCTTCGCCGATCAGGCCGCGCGGCTCGCACGCGACGGCGTCGACGTCGCGCGCATCCGCCGTGTCGCACGCCCGACCGGCGCCGCGTTCGTCGCGTATCGCGACGACGGTTCGCGCAGCTTCGTCTTCACGCTTTCCACGAGTGCGGCCGCATGCGTCGATGCGTCCGACGTCGACACCGCGATGTTCGACGGCTGCCGCTACTTTCACGTGATGGGCTCGTCGCTGACGAGCGAATCGGCGATCGCGGCGGTGCAGCGCGGCGTGATCGAGGCCGCGCGCGCGGGCGC
>NZ_LZXX01000157.1:0-4233 GCF_001729305.1 Burkholderia sp. A2
GTTCAAGCGTGTCTCCGTGGGGCGGTCGGCGTGGTCTGCGATCTGGCACGACGCAAATTATAAGCAGGCTTATTATATATCCGCTTATCTCTGGGTGGCGGGTCGTAGGCCGGTTCCGGCTTGACCCTATAATCGCCGCATGGACAAGACCTACGAGAACCGGATCGGTTACCTGATCGCCGACGTGGCCCGCCTGAACGGTCGCCTGTTCGACCGGCGCGCGAAGCGCATCGGGCTGACGCGGGCGCAAAGCCGCGTGCTCGCGTACCTGACGTGGAAGGGCGAGATGAACCAGGCCCGGCTCGCCGAATGGCTCGAGATCACGCCGATCTCGCTCACGCGGCTGCTCGACCGGATGGAAGGCTATGGCTGGATCGAACGCATCGCGAACGACGACGACCGCCGTGCGTTCGTGATCCGGCTGACCGACAAGTCGCGCGAGATCTTTCCGCAGATGCTGGAGGTGGGCGATACCGTCGCCGACGACGGGCTGCGCGGCTTCACGCCCGACGAGCGCGATACGCTGGTGCGGCTGCTCGGGCGCGTTCGACGCAACCTGATCGATTGCGGCGGCGAGTGACGCGGGCACCCGGTCGGGCGCACGGGGAATGAGACTGCGTGGTCAGGCTCGGCCGCGTGTAGAAGGACGGTGAACGGGTGTTGCAGGGAAGGTTGAGGGTACGCCGGCGCGCTGATCAACCGGCCAGCGCCGCGAGCGTGTACGCCGCAAGAGCCCTACGCCGTACGACAGATGCGTGACGAGGCTGCGCCGGCGCGCGACGTCCGGCTGCGGCGTGCGCGACGCCGCGATGCCGAAACCGAACGCCGGCTGCATCACGAAGAGCGGTGCGGCCATGCTCGCGGGCCCCACAGCGGAATACGACGCGGTTTCAACGGTTTCATGACAGTCCGGGCTTGTCTTCGTGGAGTCGGGCGATTATCTTGCAACTTCAAGTTCACTTGAGGTCAAGCATGAGCCGACTGGACATTGCGGACGTCGCGCGGCGCACGGGGTTGCCCGCGTCGACGCTGCGCTACTACGAGGAAAAGGGGCTGATCGTTCCGATCGGCCGGCACGGGCTGCGGCGGCAATACGACGAATCGGTGCTGGAGCGCCTGGCGCTGATCGCGCTCGGGCGGGAGGCCGGGTTCTCGCTCGACGACATCCTCGCGATGGTCGGCGCGGAGGGGCGGCCCGCGATCGATCGCGCGAAGCTCGACGGCAAGGCCGACGAGCTCGATCGCACGATCCGCCGTCTCGGCGCGGTGCGCGACGCGTTGCGGCATGCGGCCGTGTGCCCGGCCGCGAACCATCTCGAATGCCCGTCGTTCCAGAAGCTGCTGCGTATTGCCGCGCATCGTCATCCGGCGCGCCGCACGAAGGCGGAAGCTGCGTAGGCGGCGAATCCGCATGAAGCGGGCGGTGCGGTAGCGCTTCGGAGCGGTGCGGCAGGAGGGTGGCTACGTGGCGACGTAACCGGTTCGACGTGCCGAATCGCGAAAAGGCGATACGGCCCGTATCGCCTTCGACGTCGGCGAGACCGCCGACGCCTGCATCACCCCGCGTAATACACGCGGCATTCCATCTCGCGCCCTCGCACGATCCGCTTGCCGGCGAGCGCGCCGTACGTCCCGGTAAACACGGTGCGCTGGTGCTCGCACTGCACGGCATCGTAGAAATAGAGCGACACCCAGTCGGTCGGGCGCCCGGCTTCCGGCGTGCGCATGGCGGCATGCTGGCTCAGCACCGTGAAATGCCAGCCGCCCTTGGTCATGTGCATCACGGGCGGCGGCACGTAACCGTCCGCGTTCAGGCGCCGGTGCGCGAGCGTCGGCAGCACGCCGGCGGCTGCCTTGTTGCGGTACTGGCGATCGATGTAAAGCAGCAGTTCGACGGGCGGCTCCGTGCCGGGGCCGGCGTGTCGTATGTGGCCTTGCCAGCGCCGGCGGCGGCTCAGCACGTCGTCGAGCGCGGCGCGGATGCCGACCGCGCGCCGCGGGCCGACGCCCGCGATCGTTTCGAGCTGGCCGTTGCGGGCCGCGCGTTCGAGCTCCTCCAGTGTGTCGATATGCAGCGCATCGTGAATGCGCAGCGCGAGCGCGTGGCCGATGCCCGGCACCGCTTCGAAGGCCGACGCGCGTTCCGCGTCGCCGCGCAGGCGGTCGAGCTGGCGCCAGCGCCCCGTCACCAGCAACTCGGCGATCGCCTGCGCGACGCCTGCGCCGATGTCGGGCAGCGCGCCGAGCGCCTCGACGCCGCCGGTGTCGAACACGCTGCGAATGTCACGGTCGAGCGCGTCGACCGTATCGGCCGCCGCGCGGTACGCGGCAACCCGATACGGGTTCGCGCCCTGGTCGACGAGCCACTGCGCGGCCTCGCGCAGGCAGGCCGCGACAGTCCGGTTTTCCTCGTACGTCTGGCTGACGGTCGACTGCATGGCAAGGGACCCGGAAAGCACAAACGGAATGGACGCGGCGCACGACGCGCCGGTCGGCTGTCAACCATTGTCGCGACGCGCGATGAAGAAAACTTGATGCGCGTCAATGGCAAACGTAACACAGGCGCGCAGCGCACGGTCGTGCCGGAACGCGGCCCGACGGTGCGCTGCGCGCGATGCGGTTACGCGTCGAGAAACGACTGCGCGTTCTCGGCCTCGGCGGCCGTACGCAGTGCGGCGAGCGCGCGTTTCTCGATCTGCCGCACGCGCTCACGCGACATCCCCGCATCCTGCGCGATCGCGTCGTAGGTGTCGGGCTCGGCACCGCCGAGGCCGAACCGCCGGCGCAGCACGTCGGCCTCGGTCGGCGTGACCGAACGCAGCAGCGCCCGTACGCAGTCGCGCATGCGCGTGTCGGCCAGTTGCTCGAACGGGCTGGCCGATGCCTGATCCTCGATCAGCTCCACGAGGCCGGTGTCCGCGTCGGGCAGCGGCGTGTCGAGCGAAACCGGCTCGGCGGGAAGCGCGAGCACCGCGCGCAGCTTGCCTTCGTCGAGGCCGGTTTCGGCCGCGAGCTCGGCCGGCGTGGCCCGCCGGCCGGTACGTTGGCGAAAGCGGAGCGCATGCCGCTGCACGCGCTGGTACTGGTCGCCGACGTGCACCGGCACGCGGATCGTGCGCGAACGATCCGCGACCGCGCGCGCGATCGCCTGGCGGATCCACCAGGTCGCATAGGTCGAGAACTTGAACCCGCGCCGGTATTCGAATTTCTCGATCGCGCGCATCAGGCCGAGGCAACCGTCCTGCACGAGGTCGGACAGGTCGACGCCGCGATTCAGGTACTTGCGCGCGATCGACAGGACGAGCCGCAGGTTCGCCTCGAGCATCGCACGCGTCGCGCACCTTCTGCTGGCCGTCGCTCAGCGCGGCTGCAAGGGCGCGCCGCGCGACCGCGTCGAAGCACGCGGCGTCGGTCGCCGACGAATCATCGCGGGCGGTGGCGAGTGCGCGCACGGCACGACTTGCGTCGTCGACGGCCGGCGCGCCCCACGCGAGCGAACCGAGCAGGGTCGCCACGTGGTTGCGCGCGTCGCGGTATTCGGCCGAGCGGCTGCCATGCGCATGCAATGCGTCGCGCAACGCCGACACCGCTGCGTGCAGCGCGTCGTAGCGGGCGGGCGCGGACGTTTCGCGATCCTCTTCATCGGGCGATCCGGCTGCACCCGTCGCGCGATGGCGCTCGAGCAGCGCGTCGACCGCGGGCGGATAGCCGGCAATCGCATGCAATATCTGATGGCGGCCCGTCTCGATCTCGCGGGCGAGCACGATTTCGCCTTCGCGCGTGAGCAGCGGCACCGCGTGCATGCGCCGCATGTACAGCGCGAGCGGATCGGTCGACGCGCTCGTGCCGCGCGCGAGGTCGCCGAGCATGGCCCGGCCTTCGTCGAGCGCGTCGCGATCGACCTCGACCGGCGCCGCGCCGGCGAACGGTGCAGGCACGGCCGGCTCGTCGAGTACCGCGATGCCGATGTCGGCCAGCGCGGCGCGCACGACCTCGAGCGCGTCGGGGCTGTCGCTTTCGGGCGGCAGCGCGTCGACGAGGTCGGCGTGCGTCAGATAACCCTGTTCGCCGGCAAGGGCCAGCAGCTGGATGATCGGATCGAGCGGGGTGTCCGCCCGGGGAGTGGGGCGTGGCGTAGTCATGTCGATGGCGGCGCGAGCCGCGTTCCTGTCAGGGCGGGCCGAAGCTCGCCGGTTTGCGGTTGCCGGTGGGTCGCGGACGCCCGTCCGCGCC
>NZ_LZXX01000157.1:4304-4799 GCF_001729305.1 Burkholderia sp. A2
CGGCCGGCCGCAGGGTGCAGGAAACAAAAAGTAACCGATCATACGCGCGGAAATCCGCAGGGGACGTAAGCTAGAGTCAGGCGCGCGCCCGGCGGCGACGCGCGGATTCTGCCGGAGTACGAGATGAACCCGATTC
This sequence comes from Burkholderia sp. A2, assembly GCF_001729305.1. Taxonomy (NCBI): domain Bacteria; kingdom Pseudomonadati; phylum Pseudomonadota; class Betaproteobacteria; order Burkholderiales; family Burkholderiaceae; genus Burkholderia; species Burkholderia sp. A2. The sequence continues at coordinate 4,441 of NZ_LZXX01000157.1, forward strand.
CCGCCGCGAGGCCCGCCGTCTTCGCGCTGGCCGCACTGACGCTTGGCGGCTGCTACTACACGAGCCCGTACGGTTATGCACCTTATTACGCGCCGGTGCCCGCCACGGTGACGCAGCGCGAGATCGCGGCCGCACCGACTGCGTCCGCTCCGGCCGCATCGACCGTACCGCAGGCGCAGGTCGACGCCGGCACGGCGGTGCCCGTGTATGTCGCCCCGGCTTATGTGCCGCCGCCGTATCCGTATTACTACCCGGCGTACTACTCCGGCTGGTACGGGCCGCCCGTGACGATCGGCTTCTGGGGCCGCTGGGGCGGCGGATACTGGGGCGGGCGCGGCGGGTACTGGCATCGTCCGTGG
>NZ_LZXX01000158.1:0-351 GCF_001729305.1 Burkholderia sp. A2
ATCACGAATCAGGATCGGCCGGCGGCCCCCGCCGGCCCGGCGACGTCAGTTGACCTGCAGCTGGCCACCGCGGCCCAGCCCGCCCTTGACGTCCTGCGCCTTGTAGCTGCGCAGCGCCACGACCATCTTGTTCCACGCGTCGATGAACGCGACGACCGTCGCCTTGCCTTCCGGCGTCGTCGAGAAACCGGCGAGCCCGCCGCCCACCCCGCCGCCGAGGCCGCCCAGCGCCGCGCCGTAGTTCGTCGCCGTCGAGCTGCCTTCCGACGCCGCGATCTGCACCGCCGAGCGCACGTCGAACAGCGTCAGCGTCACCACCGACGCCTTCGTCTGCAGGTGGCCCGCCACCGC
>NZ_LZXX01000158.1:686-1222 GCF_001729305.1 Burkholderia sp. A2
CCAAGCGCTGCAACCAGCGCGCCTTGAGTGAGACGTTGGGAAAGGTTGGTCTTCATGTCGTTGTCGGTCGATTAGAGTCGTTGTTCGGCTTATGTGTTCGTGCGAACGTCGATAAGCCCCCCGGCGTGGCGCGCGATGGTGGTCTCCCCGCTGCTGCCCCGTTGCTCGATACCCGGTCAGTAGTACCAGTACGTCTGTTGCCAGACGCCGTAGTACGGATAGCCCGAGTACCAGTAGCCGTAATACGTGTCACGCCATTGCGTGCGCCACTTCCAGTCTTCTTCGTCTTCTTTCTTGGCCTTGCGCGCGAGTTCGAGCAGCTTTTTCGATTCCTTGTCGCCGCGGCCCGCCGCGATCGACAGCCACTTCTCCGCTTCGCGCGCATCCGAGCCCATTTCCTCGAGGCCGAACAGGTAGAAACCGCCGAGCGCCTTTTGCGCGTTCAGGTCGCCGCGTTCGGCGGCCTCGCGCATCCACTTGAGCGCCTGGTAGCTGTCCTGGCGCACGCCGTCGCCGCGGAAATAGCGCAGGCCAAG
>NZ_LZXX01000159.1:0-340 GCF_001729305.1 Burkholderia sp. A2
CAGCGTGCGCACGCTGATGAAGAACGAGCTCGGCGTCGACTGGGAACCCGTGCCGACCGGCGCGCTGCGCGAGCGGCTGAAGACGCGGCGCTATTACGGCGGCCTGTTCGAGCCGAACGCATTCCATTTCCATCCGCTCAAGTACGTGCTCGGCGTCGCGGCGGCGGCATCACGCGGCGGCGCACGCGTGTACGAACGCTCGGCCGCGCTCGGCATCGCGCGCGACGGCGCCGGCTACGTCGTGCGCACGGCGCAGGGCGCGGTGCGCGCGAAGGACGTCGTGTTCGCCGGCGGCGGCTACGCGCGCGGCGTGTCGCCGCGCATCGAGCGCGCGGTGCTG
>NZ_LZXX01000159.1:510-2209 GCF_001729305.1 Burkholderia sp. A2
GCAGATCGGCCGCGACGCGGACGGCGTGTGGCACGCGATCGCATTCGGCGGCCACGGGATGGCGCCGACCACGGTGGCCGGCGAGGCGCTCGCCGCCGCGCTGGCCGAAGGCCGGCCGGTGCCGGACGGCTTCGCCGCGTTCGGGCTCACACGCACGTTCGGGCTGGCCGGCCTCGCCGCCGCGCAGCTCACGTATACGGCGTACCAGGCCCGCGACGCGCTCGCGTCCTGCCGCCGCTGAGCGCCCGCCGCGGCCGTGCCGATTAGAGCGGAAGGTCGGCCGGGCGGGCATTTTCCACATGCTAGAATGCCTTTTCCAAGCCGCCGCGAACCACAACAAAGTCACATGAAAGCAGGAAGCAAGGCCGCCACGTCCGCCCCCCGCGCGCTTGCGTCCGATGCGCGGCGTAAATACGATCCCGAGCAAACCAAGCGCAACATCCTCGATGTCGCCACGCAGGAATTCTCCGCGATGGGTCTCGCCGGTGCGCGCGTCGACGCGATCGCCGAGCGCACGAACACGACGAAGCGGATGCTCTATTACTACTTCGAAAGCAAGGAGGGCCTGTACGAGGCCGTGCTGGAGAAGGTGTACGGCGACATCCGCGCGCTCGAGCAGGAACTGCACGTCGGCGACATGGAGCCGCGCGAAGGCATGCGCCGTCTCGTCGAATTCACGTTCGACTATCACGACAAGCATCGCGATTTCGTTCGCCTCGTGTCGATCGAAAACATCCACGGCGCGAAATATCTCGAACAGCTGAAGTCGTTCAAGAACCGCAACGTCAGCATCATCAAGACGCTCGAGGAACTGGTCGAGCGCGGCGCGGCCAGCGGCGCGTTCCGCAAGGACATCGACGCATTCGACCTGCATCTGCTGATCAGCTCGTTCTGCTTCCACCGCGTGTCGAACCGCTACACGTTCGGCGCCGNNGCCGCGACCCGTCGGCGCCGCGCCTGCGCGCGCGACATCGCGACACGATCGCCGACGCGGTGCTCCGCTACGTCGCCGCGTAAGCGGCGGTAGTCGCCGGCCGGGGCACGCGGCATCCGCGCCCCCGCGCACTTCATTCAGCACGTCAGCGCATCAGTCCGTCGGTGCGGTCGACGCCAGCGCGATCCGCGCCTTCTCTTCCGGGCTGCCCGCCACGTAATACTTCTTCGCCCAGCTCGAATCGGGCGCAAGCGCGAGCCGCGCATGCGTACCCGTGCCGTGCTGCTGCTTCGCATGGATCGCCAGCGCGCGGGCGCGGTAGTGCTCGTACAGCCGCAGGAATTCCGCGAGATAGATCGCCGCGATCCGCTTGTCGCGGATCTCGAGCAGGTTCTCGTCGTTGTACTGCTCGGAATTGCGGCTCATGTTCGCCGAGCCCGTATAGACGACCGGATTCGCGCCTTCCGCGTCGATCACGATGAACTTGTGATGGATCACGACGGGCGGAAAAGCCGGCGCCGGTTCGCCCGGGAAAAGCCGCAACTCCGGCTCGAAACCCTGCGGCACCGTGGCCGGCGAGAAATACGACGCGTCGATCACGTCGTGGTTGTCGCGGCCGCGGTGGTACAGCTCGAGGTTCGCGAGCGTCGCCGCATCGAGCGTCCGGCCGTCCTGCCGAGCCGTGTCGGCCTTCGTCGCGCTGCCCACGTTGATCCGGTTCACGAGGCCGAACATCATCAGCCCGCGGTCGCCGGCCGCGAAGCA
>NZ_LZXX01000159.1:2238-2457 GCF_001729305.1 Burkholderia sp. A2
GACACAGAATGCTTCGCGGCGGCGATCGCGGCGACGATCGTATCGATCTCGGTACGCTGCCCCGCGGGCTCCGGCGAGTACGCAACGCGCACCTGCGCGCTGCCGATCGTGATCGGCGCCGACCAGCCGGCCGACAGCCGCGCGGTCTCCGCAATCGACGGATTCGCGGCCAGCGCATGCGCGCGATCGTTGTACAGCGCGGCGAGCGCGGACGAGTCG
>NZ_LZXX01000160.1:0-62827 GCF_001729305.1 Burkholderia sp. A2
ACCGGCGAATGGTTCGCGCATCAGCACTTCGGCTTCGAGCCGGACCTGATCACGATGGCGAAGGGCCTGACGTCGGGCTACGTGCCGATGGGCGCGGTCGGCATTCACGAACGCGTCGCGCGCCCGATCATCGACAACGGCGAATTCAATCACGGCCTCACGTACTCCGGCCATCCGGTGGCGGCGGCCGTCGCGGTCGCGAACCTGAAGCTGCTGCGCGACGAAGGCATCGTCGAGCGCGTGAAGACCGATATCGGGCCGTATTTCCAGCGCCGGCTGCGCGATGCGCTGGGCGACCATCCGATCGTCGGCGAGATCGTGGGGAGCGGGTTGGTCGCGGGCGTTCAGCTGGCGCGCGATCGCGAGCGGCGCGAGCGTTTCGATGCGAGCATCGATATCGGCACGATCTGCCGCGACTTCTGCTTCAAAGGCAACCTGATCATGCGCGCGACCGGCGACCGGATGCTGCTGTCGCCGCCGCTCGTGATTCGCGAGGCGGAGGTCGACGAGATCGTCGACAAGGCGAAGCGCGCGTTCGATGCGACGGCGGAGCGGGTGGGGGGCGTGCGGTAAGCACGGTGCGCCTGCGAGCGGAGGGCGCGGCGTCGCGTGATGGGGCGCCCGTATCGCGCCGGGCACGCGCGACGCCAAAACGAAAAGGGCCTGCGTCGTGAGACGCAGGCCCTTGAATTCTTTGGTGGGCGGTACTGGGATCGAACCAGTGACCCCTGCCGTGTGAAGGGATTCGCCGGGGCAGACGGTCGCAGGTATAAGGCAAATCAAGCCCCTTCTTTCGTAGCGCCGACGAAACAAACCGTCGCTGGTTTAGCGAATCGCCCGTCAACGGTGACAGGTAGGCCGATGTGGCGGGTATGCGAAAATTACGGGCTCAATCCGGAGAGTTACCCATGGCGACATGCCCGAGCTTTTTTGAAGCCTTCCAGACGAACATGACCGCGCTGCATATGCCCGTTCCGACAACGCTTTTCGCGACGCTACAAACGTCGGTTGCGGCCGTCAGTACGATGATGGGGACGCTAAAGGCGCTTGGCCCCGAAGCGACGGTGGGCGAAATACTTGGTGCGACTACGCTAGTCGAAAAGGTGGGTGTTGTCGGCTCGATCCTTGGCAGCGCCTACTTGGGCGCGGTCATCGGTAGCCTGATGGTCGCGACCGATGCGACATTGGCGTGCGGTGTCGGTAGGGGCAACGCGAACACTTCGCTTGCAGTCGCTCGATGGGGCACACGCTATGGGCTGGCGATTCATCCGCTCGTCATGGCGCAAATCCTGCGGCATCCGGAAGTGCTCGCGCCCGGTCCGCATAGCTATTTCGGGTTGAAGTCGAACACGGCGATCCGGGGTGTGCGATGAAGTGGATTGCCGACCGCCTACTTCTCATCGGCACGGCGATAGTCTGTTTCGCCGTCGCTTGGGCTATCATCGCCGGAACCGGCGAATGGTTCCCCACCATCATGATGCTGATCGCGTTCGCAACGCTATGGGGCGATAACGCCCGCCTGCGAAAGCTACTCGAACAAAATGGCATCGATCCGCGACGGCGCAAGCGCTAATTCCGGAAACGTCAGCAGCCCGCCCTGGCGCAGTCGAACAGATGCGGGGCGATCGAGATATGGCGCCCATGGACCCCGGCTATAGCGGAGTGCACCCGCGCCATCGCGACATAAACTTGCCGTCGGACACTGACCTTCGGCTGTCGCCGTGCGGCAATGGTGCATTCAACTGCCGGCAGATAGGCATTGTCCGGGTAGAGCGAGTGCGAGTAAGAAAAAAGGCCAGTCGCCGCACAGAATGCGAAAGTGGCATCGATGCGGTATTGCGAGCGAATACCGATTGCCCAATCGCCTGACGTGTTCACTATTTGCCGCATTTCCAACCCTTGCTGTTGCGCTATGGCGGCAACGTCAGCGGGCGTCATGCCTGAGTGGCGCCGTCAACGTTGAACGCCGATGCTGGGCCGTGGTTCATCGTAGGAAGCATTCAAGTAGTCAGGTATGGGGCCTTTTTCGCCAGCGCTCGTTCGGTGACACGCCGCTTTACCGCGTCGCAGGTTGCGAGAGCTGACGCATTGCGTAGGAATTGATCTATCCGGTCGATTGACTCATCGACTGCATCACCGTCAACGCCGATTCGGTGGTCAATTTCGTTCAGTCCGGCGAGCACATCTGCCTTGGATTCATCGTCACCAAAGCGGTTGACGGCTTGCCTGATCAATCGGAAATGGGATTGGAGCCCCCGGACGTGCCTCGTCAATTACGCGAGCCTCGTTCCGATCGAACTCGTCCAGCACCTGTTGTTGAACGATTATTTCGACCTCGCCTCTGTCAACCAGATCTTCGAGTACGCCAATGATGGGCTGTTCCCGATAGTCCCTTGCGAGATCTAGCCAGACACACGTATCTACTACCAAACGGGTTGCCATCGAGGTCCTCGTTTGAGTGGCAGTCGCCCATTGCCAGGGCGTAGGGTCGCACGTCACGTGGGGCGCTACTGTGAGATGATATGAGCAATCTCGCGACCACAGCGGTGTTCTAAATGACAAAGTTCGCCTTCGTTGCCTACCCATCAAGAGACCAATCTTTGCTGTCCGTTGTGCGCGGCGCTATAAAGAAGGTGACAGCTAAGACACAGGAGATCAGATACGAGCGATGGGAGTTTAATGATATTGCTGGAACTCCGCTAATTTCTCCAATTATCGAGAAAATCGATGAGTCGGCTTTCATTGTTGCTGATATCACGTACTTGAATCTCAATGTTGTCTACGAGGTTGGTTATGCGATTGGTAAGTCAAAAAGAGTATTCCTCATAAGGCATTCAAAAACAACCGGTGATCGTGATATCGCCAAGCGAGTGGGTATTTTTGACACTCTTGGATTTTCCGAGTATGAAGATGAAGAGTCGCTAGCTCACCGGCTAACGGGAGAGATAGACGAGACTCCACTTTCAATTCAGTACCCGACTGATACAAAAGCCCCTGCGTATGTAGTGGAGCCGCCGATAAAGGGGGCCGCGGCCACGATGATGACTTCTCGCCTGAAAAAAGCTCGATATAAGTATAGGAGTTTTAATCCAACCGAGGACTCGCGCCTATCTGCAGTGGATGCAATTAAGCAAGTTGCGTCGTCTGCAGGTGTGCTTGTGTCGTTTGAGCGTGAAGATAAAGACTGGGCGTATATCCATAATATCAGGACGATGTTTGTTGCCGGTCTTGCGCATGGCATGGAGCGGCCTACGCTTATTTTGTCTCCTGCAGATTATGCTGCGCCACTGGATGTGCGTGATGATGTAAAAGCGTATGGGCATCCGGACGATATTGCGGATTATATTGCAGGCTTAGTGTTGGAGGTTACTGATTATCTTCAGCAGGTAGAGCCGCCCGTAAGGAAGGCAGCTAAATCTCTCCAGAGTCTGACGTTTGGCGATCCAACCGCAGAAAATGAGATGACAACGCTCTCGGATTACTACATGCAGACTGATCAATTCAATCGGGCACTGCGTGGAGAGGTGAATCTGGTGGTGGGGCGAAAAGGATCGGGAAAGACCGCGTTATTTCTGCAGTTGCGCGACAGAATCCGTGGCGATAAGAGAAACGTAATGGTGGATCTGAAGCCTGAAGGATATCAACTCATCAAGCTAAAAGAGGACCTTCTCGCTTATCTAACGGAGGGATCTCGCCAACATTTGATAACTGCATTTTGGGAGTATCTTCTCCTTCTAGAGGTTGCTTATAAGGTTTTGGAGAAGGATCGAATTGTGCACAAGCATAATCATGATCTTTTTGACAAGTATGTGCTGTTGGAATCAGCGTATAAGGTTGAAAATTTCTCAACGGAGGGGGATTTTTCTGAGCGGCTCCTCACCTTGTCGGATCGAATTGCGCTTGAGTATAGGTCGAGATATGGCGATGCACCTGATACCAAGCTTACGCTCGAAGATGTCACGTCTTTGGTATACGCCCATGATATCAGGGTATTGCGCCAGAGGCTTTCGGACTATCTCAGTGAAAAGCAGGCGGTTTGGATTTTATTCGATAATTTGGATAAGGGTTGGAATACTACTGGTGTTGATGTAATAGACACGATTGTCCTGCGATGCCTGGTGGAGGCTGGGCGAAAATTGGAGCGCGAAATGCGGAAGCACGATCAGCGCTTGTCGTGTCTTATTTTTATTAGAAATGACGTATACGAACTCTTAATGAAGGGGAGTGCGGATTACGGGAAGGATATGCGTGCTGTATTGGATTGGACCGATCCAGATATGCTGAGGGAAATGTTGCGACTTCGATTGGTTGCGGGAATAAATGGAGCCGCTGACGAAATCGAATTTGAGCAACTCTGGAGGCAGGTTTGCGTTTCCCACTACAAAGGAGAGGAGACCTCTGCTTATTTTATAGAAAGGTCGTTGATGAGGCCGAGAAATTTGTTGAAAATATTTTCTCACAGCAAGGGATTCGCAAATAATTTTTCACATAACAAAATAGAAGACTCTGATATTGAAAAAGGAATTAGAGCGTACTCTCAGGATTTGCTGATTGAGCTTGACCATGAATTGTCGGATGTATTTCCTGCGACGCAAGATATTCTTTATGGCTTCATTGATCACAAGGCTATTGCAACACGTAGGGAGATTGAGTCTACTTTGTTGGCGGCGGGTGTTGATCAAGAATCCACTGAAAAAGTATTTTCTTTTTTAATATATTACGGTGTTCTGGGGTTGATTATTGATGGGGAGCCTCAGTATATTTTGATGTAAATTATGATTCGAAGATACTTACGGCTCGATCCCTGAAGCAAGGGGACGGGGCGCAGTTCTCGATAAATCCTGCGTTTTGGGATGCTCTTGGTATTGTGCAGCCCTCACAAATTTGACTGTCGGCAGCGCTATTGGGCTTGTCTGCGAGCGATTTGGTTTAATACGTTTCATCGATTCAGGAGGGCGCATGGCTGGTAGCCGCGACGCCGAACCTCGGCTCGCCGGTTTCCGTTGCGTTTCCAGATAGATACCATCGACAGGCTCCAGACAAAGGTTGAAAAATCGTCTGGGCTGGATTCTGCGATTCCGCCATTCTTCCGCCAAAAGCAAATTCCTGAGGGTTCGCTACAAAGAAAAAGGCCCTCGGCTTTCGCCTGAGGGCCTTTGTTCTTCGGGCTTCACACACCGATGAATCCTTGGTGGGCGGTACTGGGATCGAACCAGTGACCCCTGCCGTGTGAAGGCAGTGCTCTACCGCTGAGCTAACCGCCCAAAGAAGAATCAAATTATGTCAGAGATTTTGGGGTTCGTAAAGCCCTTTCTGCAAATTTTTTCAAACAGCCGCAAGCACCGGTCCGCAGCCCGCGTGCTCATCTCGCCGGAGCGCGCAGCGCGTCGATGGATGTGCGCACGTAGCCTGCAAAGCGCAACGCGACCGGTTCGGCGGTGCCGCTGCGTTTCAGCGCGAGCGTGCGCGATTCGAGCGACGCGTCCTTCAGCGGCAGGAACGCGAGCCGGTCGCTTTTCGCCTGCTGCAGCACGCGCGGCACCAGCGCGATGCCCATCCCGAACTCGATCATCGACAGGATCGTCTGCCACAGCCGCGCCTCGTGGCGGATCAGCGGACTGAAGCCCGCATTCACGCACTGCGCGATGATCAGGTCGTGATAGTGCGGTGCGGCGTCGCGCGGAAACAGGATGAACGGTTCCGTCGCGAGCGCGGCGAGCGCGACCTGCCGGCGCCGCGCGAGCGGATGCGCGGCCGGCAGGCAGCACACGAACGGCTCCGCATAGACGGGCGCCGATTCGACGTCGGGCGGGAAGCGGCCCCAGTGCGCATAGCCGAGATCGATCTGGCCGCGCTGGATCGCCTGCACCTGCGCGTGCGTGTTCATCTCGCTCAGCACGACCTCGACGCCCGGATAGTCGGCCTCGAAGCGCCGCACCGCATCGGGCAGCCCGCGATACAGCATCGAGTGGACGAAGCCGATCCGCAGCCGGCCCGCGAGGCCCGACGCGGAGCGTACCGTCAGGCGCTCGGCTTCGGCCGCCTGCAGCAGCAGCCGGCGCGCTTCGCCGAGCAGCACCTCGCCCGCGTTGGTCAGCGCGACGGTCTTGTTGGTGCGCGAGAAGAGCTGCACGCCGAGCGCGTCCTCGAACTTGCGGATGTCGAAACTCAGCGCCGGCTGCGAGATGAACAGGCGCTTCGCCGCGCGCCCGAAATGCAGCTCCTCGGCGACCGCCACGAAGTAGCGCAACTGCCTCAGTTCCACGGTGTCTCCTCCTGGCGTCGGCATCGATAAGCGATATCTATCGTACCGGATAAATCCTGTATTGGACGCTTATCGACCGCACGCCTACGCTCTTCGGAAGGCTTGACGCAGGACCGGCCGGCCGCGGCGTCACGCCGGCCCCGGCAACTGCGCAGGCAACCCAGGAGACGCACGCATGAACGACACTGCTCGCACGCCGGACACCGGCGCATCCAATATCCCCGACAGCCGGGGCCTCAATTTCTTCACCGTCGATCCCGATCTCGGCGCGTTGCTGAAGCTGCATCTCGGCGACGCGCACTACGCCGAACTCGAGCCGCGGCTGCGCGCGCTTGGCGCGCGCGTATCGGGCGAACTCGACGAATGGGCGTCGCGCGCGGACAAGCATCCGCCCGTGCTCGAGCATCGCAACCGGCGCGGCGAAGCCGTGCAGCGGATCGACAAGGATCCGGCGTACGTCGCGCTCGAACGCGTCGCGTATGCGGAGCTCGGGCTCGCGTCGCTGAGTCATCAGCCCGATGGGGTGCCGCCGCTCGTCAAGTACGCGCTGACGTTCCTGTTCGTGCAGGCCGAGTTCGGATTGTGCTGCCCGGTGAGCATGACCGATTCGCTGACGCGCACGCTGCGCCGCTTCGGCGATCCCGCGCTCGTCGCGCGCTACCTGCCGAGGCTCGCGTCGCGCGACTTCGACACGCTGTACCAGGGTGCGATGTTCATGACCGAGCAGGCGGCCGGCTCCGACGTCGGCGGGATCGCGACGCGCGCGACCTGCGAAACCGACGCGCACGGCGAGACCGTCTGGCGCCTGACCGGCGACAAGTGGTTCTGTTCGAATGCGGACGCCGATCTCGCGATGGTGCTCGCGCGGCCCGACGGCGCGCCGGCCGGCATCAAGGGCCTCGCGCTGTTCCTGCTGCCGAAGACGCTGCCGGACGGCACGCGCAATCGCTACCGGATCGTGCGGCTGAAGGACAAGCTCGGCAGCCGTTCGATGGCGAGCGGCGAGATCGCGCTCGAAGGCGCGCAGGCCTACCTGATCGGCGAGATCGGCCGCGGCTTTCACCAGATGGCCGACATGATCAACATGTCGCGTCTGTCGAACGGCGTGCGCGCGGCGGGGCTGATGCGGCGCGCGCTGAACGAAGCGCTGCACGTCGCCGCGCATCGCGAGGCGTTCGGCCGCAAGCTGATCGAGATGCCGCTGATGCAGCGCCAGCTGATGAAGATGCTGCTGCCGGCCGAGGCCGCGCGCGCGATGTTCATGCAGATCGCGCTGCTGCTGCCGCAGGCGGATGCGGGCGACGAGCAGGCGGCGCGCTGCGTGCGGATCCTGACGCCGCTGATCAAGTTCCGCGCGTGCCGGGACGCGCGCCGCGTGACGGGCGATGCGATGGAAGTGCGCGGCGGCACCGGCTATATCGAGGAATGGAGCGACGCGCGGCTCGTGCGCGACGCACACCTCGGTTCGATCTGGGAAGGCACGAGCAACATCGTCGCGCTCGACGTCGCGCGCGCCGCGCAGCGCGAGCATGCGCTCGACGCGCTGCGCACGTTCCTCGGCGATCGTCTGGGCGCGGCGCCGCTGCCCGACGCGAGCCGCACGGCGCTGCGGCGCATTCTCGCGCGGGCGTGCGATGCGCTCGCACGGGTCGCCGGGGAGGGCGACGACGCGCGCGTGCGGCAGGCCGCGTCCGCGCTGTATTACGCGAGCGCGGCCGTGCTGATGGCCTGCGAGGGCGCACGGCTCGCGCCGGACTTCAGGCGTCTCGCGCTCGCGCACCTGGTCGTGCGGCACAAGCTGTTGCCGGTCGATCCGCTCGCGCCGGCATCGCGCCATGATGAATCGGCCGCATCCGACGCGTTGCTGCGCGGCACGCCGGTGGCGCTCGACATGGCGCTCGACCTGCTGCCGGAGATCGAGCGATGAGCACGGCGACCGAGAACACCACGCGCGGCGCGCTGCACGGCCTGAAGGTCGTCGACCTGAGCCGCGTGCTCGGCGGCCCGTACTGCACGCAGGCGCTCGCCGACCACGGCGCGACGGTGATCAAGATCGAGCCGCCCGACGGCGACGAGACGCGCGGCTGGGGGCCGCCGTTCCTCGGCGACACGGCCTGGTACTTCATGGGCGTGAACCGCAACAAGGAGGGGCTCGCGCTCGACCTGTCGCACGACGAAGGGCGCGCGATCCTGTGGCGCCTGCTCGAAGACGCCGACGTGCTCGTCGAGAACTTCAAGCCCGGGACGCTCGCGCGCTGGGGGATGGACTATGCACGCGACCTGCAGCCGCGCTTCCCGCGCCTGATCCATTGCGCGGTGACGGGCTTCGGCGACGACGGCCCGCTCGGCGGGCTGCCGGGCTACGACGCGGTGATCCAGGCGATGGCCGGGCTGATGAGCGTCAATGGCGAGCGCGACGGTGCCGCGACACGCATCGGTTTGCCGATCGTCGACATGGTCACGGGGCTGAACGCGCTCGCCGGCGTCCTGCTGGCGCTCGCGGAGCGCAAAAAGAGCGGGCGCGGCCAGTCGATCGACGTGGCGCTGTACGACTGCGGCGTGTCGCTGCTGCATCCGCACCTGCCGAATTTCTTCGGATCGGGCCGCGTGCCGGAACGCAGCGGCAATGCGCATCCGAACATCGCGCCGTACGACAGCTACCGCACGGCCACCGTGCCGATTTTCCTCGCGGTGGGCAACGACCGCCAGTTCGCGCGGCTCGTCGCGCATCTCGGGGCGCCGGCGCTGGCCGGCGATCCGCGCTTCGTCGATAACCGCAGCCGCTGCGCGCACCGGCCGCAGTTGAAGGTCGAACTGGAAGCGCGGCTCGCCGCGCACGCGTGCGAGCCGCTCGCGTGCGACCTGATGGCGGCCGGCGTGCCGTGCGGGCCGGTGCGCACGGTGGCCGACGTCGCGCGCGATCCGCATGCGCTGCACCGCAACCTGTTCGTCGAGATCGGCGCGTATCGCGGCACGGCGTCGCCGGTGAAGCTGTCGCGCACGCCGGCCACCTACCGGTCGGCGCCGCCCGCGCTCGGTCGCGACACGCGCGCGGTGCTCGACCGTCTCGGCGTCGATCGCGCGCTCCAGCAGCCACTGCTCGATGCCGGCGTGCTGAAGGTCGCGCCGGACGAGACGTGACGAGCGACGGCGCCTGCAGATGCGCGTCGTCCGGAACCGGCCGATCGCAACGTCGACGGCAACCCCCAGGCAACGCAACGTAGCGCAACCCCGCCAGCCGGCGGCGCAAGGCCGGCCATCCGGCAACGCGCGCGACAGTCGCGCAGCCGAACAAACATGGAGACATCGATGAGCCGTCCGCCATCCCCGCCCGCCGCGCAGCCGCGGCCCGGCCGCGCCGCCCTTGCGGCGTTCGTCGGCACCACGATCGAGTGGTACGACTTCTACATCTACGGCACGGCCGCCGCGCTCGTGTTCGGCAAGGTGTTCTTTTCCAGCACGATGGACCCCGGCGTCGCGACGCTGCTCGCGTTCGTCACGTTCTGGGCCGGCTTCGCCGCGCGACCGCTCGGCGGGATCGTGTTCGGCCATCTCGGCGATCGCGTCGGCCGCAAGACCGCGCTCGTGATCACGCTGGTGATGATGGGGCTCGCGACGACCGGCATCGGCCTGCTGCCCGGCTATGCGTCGATCGGCGTATGGGCGCCCGCGGGCCTCGTCGTGCTGCGCGTGCTGCAGGGCATCGCGGTCGGCGGCGAGTGGGGCGGCGCGGTGCTGATCGCGAGCGAGAATGCGCCGAAGCATCGCAGCATCCTGTATGCGGCGTTCGCGCAGCAGGGCTCGCCCACCGGCAACCTGCTGGCCACGGCCGCGTTCTTCGCGCTGAGCGCGCTGCCGACGCCGTCGTTCCTAATGTGGGGCTGGCGCATTCCGTTCCTGCTGTCGGCCGTGCTCGTGATCATCGGGATGGTGATCCGGCTGAGGCTCGAGGAATCGGTCGACATGCAGCGCGTGCTCGCGCGCAAGCGCACGGTGAAGCTGCCGCTGCGCGACGTCGTGCGCGACCACTGGGTTGTCGTGCTGCTTGCGGCCGGCACGCTGCCGGTGATCAACGTCACGTATTTCCGCAGCACGTTCGCGCTGTCGTGGGCGACCAGGGAACTCGGTTACGCGCAGGGTACGTTTCTCGGCATCCTGTCGATTTCGCTCGTCGTGCAATTCCTGATGCAGCCGATCGGCGCGTGGTTCGTGTCGAAGGTCGACATGCGGCGCGCGATGTGCTGGATCCTGATCCCGGAAATCGTGCTGATGCCCGTGATGTTCCATGCGCTCGCGACGCGTTCGTACTGGGTCGCCGTCGCGGGCATGTGCATTTCCACGATCCCGTCGGCGATGTTCTACGGCGCGGTCGGCGGCGTGCTCGCGCGCGTGTTCCCGGCCAACATCCGCTATACGGGCCTGTCGCTCGCGTATCAGTTGAGCGCGCTGGTCGTCGGCGGCGGTACGCCCGTGCTCGCGCAGGCGATCCTCAATGCGACCGGCAGCATCGTCGGCGTCGCGATCGCGTCGGGGCTCTATGCGCTCGTGTCGCTCGCGTGCATGCTGGCGCTGCTCAATCGCACCGGGTATCGCGCCGACGAACTGTCGAGCGCCGAGCGCAGCGACGCGGCCGAGTGGGGTACCGAGAGCACGGGGGCGGGAAGCCCCCCAGGCGAAGCCGCGCAACCCGACGATCGCGGCACGTTGAAACCCGCGGGTTGAGCCGGCAGGCCGGCGCGATGCGATGGGGTGGCGATGCGGGGATTCCGCGGCGTCGCGCGCCCGGCGGCCCGCGCGTCGCGTGGCCTTCGTTCGCGCCCGATCAGGCGTCCCAAAAGCAAACGGCACCGTGCGATACACGGTGCCGTTTGTCCGGGCGTTGGCTTCACGTCGCGACGCCGCCGGCGCGGCCGTCGCGCGCCGCGTCGTTGCTCAGCCTTCCGTCGGCGGCACGTAGCCGGACGCCTGGTCCGCGCCGTCGCCGAAGAAGTACTTCTCCGTCTGCTTCATCAGGTACTGGCGCGCGCGCGGGTCGGCCATGTTCAGGCGGTTTTCGTTGATCAGCATCGTTTGCTGCTTGAGCCAGCCTTGCCACGCTTCCTTCGAGACGCTCTCGTAAATGCGCTTGCCGAGTTCGCCCGGCAGCGGCGGGAAATCGAGGCCTTCGGCTTCCTTGCCGAGCTTCGCGCATTGGATCATTCGAGCCATCGTGTACTTCTCCTGTAATCGGTCTGGGGGGAAGGGCAGTCGTGCCTGCGCTCAGAGCTGCTTCATCAGCACGAGCGACTTGCGCTGCCAGTTATAGAGTTTGCGGCGGTCCTCCGGCAGGTCGTCGACGCTGACCTTGACGAAGCCGCGCTTGAGGAACCAGTGCTCGGTGCGCGTCGTGAGCACGAAGATGTGCGTGAGGCCGCGCGCGCGGGCGCGCTGCTCGATGCGCTTGAGCAGGCGTTCGCCGTCGCCCGAGCCTTGCGCTTCCGGCGCGACCGTCAGGCACGCCATCTCGCCGATCTTCTCCTGCTGGTACGGGTACAGCGCCGCGCAGCCGAACAGCACGCCATCGTGCTCGATCACCGAGAAGTGGTCGATGTCGCGTTCGATCTGGTGACGGCCGCGCCGCACCAGCGTGCCGTCCGACTCGAGCGGCTCGATCAGCGATAGGATGCCGCCGACGTCGTCCGGCGTCGCCTCGCGCAGGCTTTCGAGGTTCTCGTACGAGATCATCGTGCCGACGCCGTCGTGCAGGAACAGTTCGAGCAGCATGCTGCCGTCGAGCGACTGCGGGATCAGGTGCGCGCGGGTCACGCCGCCGCGGCATGCGCGGATCGAATGCTTGAGGAAGAACGCGTCGTCGCCCTGGATGTTGCCGGAATCGAGCAGCTCGGCCGCCGCGTCGAGCGACATTTCACGCACCAGCTCGCCTTCGTCGCCGACGATGCCGGGGCCTTCGGTCAGGAAGATGATCTTGTCGGCGCGCAGCGCGATCGCGGCCGCCGACGCGACGTCTTCCATCGACAGGTTGAACGCCTCGCCGGTCGGCGAGAAGCCGAGCGGCGACAGCAGCACGAGCTTGCGGCTCGCGAGCGAATGACGGATCGACTCGGCGTCGATCTTGCGCACGATGCCCGTGTGCGCGAAATCAACCCCGTCGAGAATCCCCACCGGCCGCGCGGTCACGAAGTTGCCGGACACGACGCTGATGTGCGCGTGCGCCATCGGCGAGTTCGGCAGCCCCTGGCTGATCGCGGCCTCGATGTCGAGACGCACTTCGCCGGCCGCTTCCTTCGCCGATTCAAGCGCGCGTGCATCGGTGATGCGCAGCCCGTGCGAAAACTCGGATTCGACACCGTGCAGGCTCAACTGCTCCTCGACCTGCGGGCGCGAGCCGTGCACGAGCACGATCTGGATGCCCATCGCCTGCAACAGCGCGATGTCGGACACGAGCGCATTCAGCAGCCCCTGCTGCACCACCTCGCCGCCGAACCCCACGACGAACGTGCTGTTGCGGAACTTGTGGATATAGGGCGCGACGGAGCGCATCCAGTCGACGAACTGCGCGTGGCTGGCGGCCGAATCGTCGGCGGCCGGCGGCGTCGCGGCGCCGGTCTGGGCGGGAGGGAGGTCGGTTTGGGAATTCATGGGCGGGATTATAATGCGCCCCCATGTCGAATGTTTCTAAAAGTCCCGCGCCGACGCGGGCCAATACGCCGTCGGCGAAGCACCCGGATGGTGCGGCCGATGCGCGCGAGCAGCAGGGCCAGCCGCCGCGCCAGCAGCAGGACAAGCCGGCGGCCACGCCGGCACAGGCGCCGCGCGGGCCGCGCAATGACGAACGGCGCGGCGACGCGCGCCAGCCGGCCGCGAAGGGCGCGCCGCAGGCAACGGGCGAGCGCGCCCCGCGCCGTGAGCGTGCGCCGCGCGCGGCAGTCCCGCCCAGGGCGGCCACACCGAATCCCGTTCCGCCGATCACCTACCCCGAAAGCCTGCCCGTATCGGGCAAGCGCGACGAAATCGCGCGCGCGATCGCCGGTCATCAGGTTGTCATCGTCTGCGGCGAAACCGGCTCGGGCAAGACCACGCAGTTGCCGAAGATCTGTCTCGATCTCGGCCGCGGCCTCGGCGCCGGCGGCACGGGCCTGATCGGGCATACGCAGCCGCGGCGCCTGGCCGCATCGTCGACCGGCCGGCGGATCGCCGAGGAACTCGGCACGCCGTTCGGCGAGGTGGTCGGCTACAAGGTGCGCTTCACCGACAATCTCGCACCCGGCGCGTCCGTGAAGCTGATGACGGACGGCATCCTGCTCGCCGAGACGCAGACCGATCCGCTGCTGAAGGCGTACGACACGCTGATCATCGACGAGGCGCACGAGCGCAGCCTGAACATCGACTTCCTGCTCGGCTATCTGAAGGAAATCCTGCCGCGGCGGCCGGACCTGAAGCTGATCGTCACGTCCGCGACGATCGACGCCGACCGCTTCGCACGCCATTTCGGCACCGACGAACGTCCGGCGCCGGTGATCGAGGTGAGCGGGCGGCTGTATCCGGTCGAGATGCGTTACCGGCCGGTGGCCGAGGACCGCCCGGCCGTGAAGAACGCCGAGGGCACGGGCGGCCGCGATCGCGTGAAGACCGCGCGCGAGGCCGAGCGAGACCTGATGGACGCGATCGTCGACGCGGTCGACGAGCTGTGCCGCGAAGGCCCCGGCGACGTGCTGGTGTTCCTGCCCGGCGAGCGCGAGATCCGCGAGGCGGCCGAGGCGCTGCGCAAGCACCACCCGCCGCACACCGAAATCCTGCCGCTGTTCGCGCGGCTGTCGGCGGCCGACCAGGACAAGGTGTTCAAGGCGTCGAACGCGCGCCGGATCGTGCTCGCGACCAACGTGGCCGAAACGTCGCTGACGGTGCCGGGCATCCGCTACGTGGTCGATACCGGTCTTGCACGCGTGAAGCGCTATTCGTACCGGAACAAGGTCGAGCAACTGCAGGTCGAGTCGATCTCGCAGGCCGCCGCGAACCAGCGCGCGGGCCGCTGCGGCCGCGTGGCCGACGGCGTGTGCATCCGCTTGTACGAGGAAAGCGACTATCAGGCGCGCGCGCGCTTCACCGATCCGGAAATCCTGCGCTCGTCGCTCGCGTCGGTGATCCTGCGGATGAAGTCGCTGCACCTCACCGCGATCGAATCGTTCCCGTTCCTCGAACCGCCGCCCGGCCGCGCGATCGCGGACGGTTATCAGTTGCTCAACGAGCTCGGCGCGGTCGATGACGACAACGCGCTGACGCCGCTCGGCCGCGAGCTCGCGCGGCTGCCGCTCGACCCGCGCGTCGGCCGGATGATTCTCGCCGCGCGTGACCAGCAGTCGCTGCGCGAGGTGCTGATCATCGCGAGCGCGCTGTCCGTGCAGGACCCGCGCGATCGCCCGATCGAAGCGCAGGAGCAGGCCGACCAGGCGCATCGCCGGTTCGCCGACGAGCGCTCCGAATTCCTGCAGTGGCTGAAGATCTGGGCGTGGTTCGAAGAGGCCGTCGCGCACAAGAAGTCGAATCGCCAATTGATCGACGCATGCCGGCAGAATTTCCTGTCGCACCTGCGGCTGCGCGAATGGCGCGACGTCCATTCGCAGCTGCTGACGGTCGTGCGCGAGCACGGCTGGCGGCTCAACGAAGCCGAAGCCACGTACGAGCAGATCCATCTGGCCCTGTTGACGGGCCTGCTCGGCAACCTCGGGATGAAGGCCGACGACGATCCGCATTACCTCGGCGCACGCGGAATCAAGTTCTACCTGTGGCCGGGCTCCGCGCTCGCGAAGAAGGCCGGCCGCTGGGTGATGGCGGCCGAGCTCGTCGAGACGAGCCGGCTGTACGCGCGCTGCCTCGCGAAGATCGAGCCGGAGTGGGTCGAGAAGATCGGCGCGCACCTGCTGAAGAAATCGCTGTCGGAGCCGCACTGGGAGAAGCGTCCGGCGCAGGTCAGCGCGTTCGAGCGCGCGACGCTGTACGGGCTGCCGATTTACCACCGGCGGCGCGTCGCGTTCGGCAAGCAGGACCCGGCGCGCGCGCGCGAGCTGTTCATCCGCGGCGCGCTGGTCGAAGGCGAATTCGACACGAAGCTGCCGTTCTTCGCGCACAACCGCAAGCTGCTCGCCGACATCGAGCAGCTCGAGCACAAGTCGCGCCGCCAGGACGTGCTGGTCGACGACGAGCTGATCTACGCGTACTACGACCACGCGATCCCGGAAGGCATCCATACGGGCGCCGCGTTCGAGCGCTGGTATCGCGACGAGGTGAAGAAGGGTGGCCAGTCCGAGGACAAGCAGCGGCTGCTGTACCTGTCGCGCGACGACCTGATGCGCCACGAGGCGGCCGGCGTGACGACCGACCTGTTCCCGAAGCGCGCGACGATGGCCGGCGTCGAGATGGCGCTCACGTACCACTTCGAGCCCGGCACGCCGCGCGACGGCGTGACGCTCGCGGTGCCGCTCTACGCGCTGAACCAGGTCGACGCACGCCGCTGCGAATGGCTCGTGCCCGGGATGCTGAAGGAGAAGGTGCAGCTGCTGCTGAAGTCGTTGCCGCAGAAGCTGCGCCGGCACTGCGTGCCGCTGCCCGAGTACGCGGCCGGCTTCGTCGAGCGGATGGGCCGCGAGCGCTTCGGCGCGGGCGGGCTCGTCGAGGCGCTGATCGCCGACGTGCGCGGCGAGACGCAGGTCGCGATGAAAACGGCCGACTTCAAGCTCGAGACGCTGCCCGCGCACCTGTTCATGAACTTCAAGGTGATCGACGAGCACGGCCGTCAGCTTGCGATGGGGCGCAATCTCGCGCAGCTTCGCCAGGAGCTGGGCGCGCAGGCGCAGCAGCAGTTCCAGAAGATCGCGGCGGCATCGACGATCGCGACCGGCGGCGACGCCGGCGCGGGCGACGCAGTCGACACGGCCGCGCCCGCCGCCACGCCGGGTTTGGCGGCGCGGGGCGGCAAGCCGGGCAAGGGCGGGGCGCCGCAGACGGCCGCTCCGGCCGACACCGGCGCAACCGCGCTGTACGAGAACCTGACGACGTGGAATTTCGGCAAGCTGCCCGAGCTGCTGGAGATCCGCCGGCGCGGCCAGACGCTGTACGGCTACCCGGCGCTCGTCGACCGCGGCACGCATTGCGACGTCGAGGTGTTCGATTCGCCGGAGGAGGCCGCGCGCATCCACCGGGCCGGCTTGCGGCGGCTGTTCGCGCTGCAGCTGAAGGAGCCGATCAAGTTCCTGGAAAAGAACCTGCCGGGCCTGCGCGAGATGGCGATGCAGTATATGTCGCTCGGCACGCAGGGCGAGCTGCGCGACCAGCTGATCGACACGGCGCTCGACCGCGCGTGCCTGCAGGACCCGCTGCCCGACGACGACGCGAGCTTCCATGCGCGCCGCGACGAGGGCCGCAGCCGCCTGAACCTGCTCGCGCAGGAAATCGCGCGGCTCGTCGGGCAGATCCTGGCCGAATACGCGGGCCTCGTGAAGAAGCTCGCGCAGGCGAAGCCGTTCGCGCAGGCCCATGCGGACCTGCAGCAGCAACTGGCCGCGCTGGTCGGCAAGCGCTTCGTGATCGACACGCCTTACGCGCAGCTTGCGCACTTCCCGCGCTACCTGAAGGGCATCGCGCTGCGGATCGACAAGCTGAAGGCCGATCCGGCGCGCGACGCGAAGCAGTCGGCCGAGCTGCTGCCGCTCGCCCAGCAGTACCAGCGCGCGGTGTCGCAGCGCGGCGGCGTCGCCGATGCGCGGCTCGCGGAATTCCGCTGGCTGCTCGAGGAACTGCGGATTTCGCTGTTCGCGCAGGAACTGCGCACGCCGATGCCGGTCTCTGTCAAGCGTCTGCACAAGGTCTGGGAGTCGATGCAGCGCTAGCGCGACATCGGTAGGCCGGGCCTGCACCGCGGCGCACGCCGCTGCGGCTCGTCCCGCCGCCGCGGCGTGCGGCGAGGTGACGCAAAGGCGGCGCAAAAGCGGCGCAATACCGGCATGGGTCAACCGGAGGGGCCCGCCGAACGTTCTACAATGACTGCTGTTCCACGACGTGAGTCTTCATGCGCACTTTCCTTTCCTTCGGCCGCACGCTTGCGCTGGCCGCCGCCGTGCTGGCGCCCGCCGCACACGCGAATAACGTGATCGTCCTCAATTCGGCCGAAGCGACGCTTTCCCTGATCGACCAGCAGTCCCGCGAGGTCGTCTCCACGATGCCGACCGGGAAGGAGCCGCACCATTTGATGGCGACGCCCGACAATTCGTCGCTCATCGTCGCGAATTCGGTCTCGAACAGCCTGATGTTCGTCGATCCGAAGACGGGCAAGCTGCAGCGCACGGTCGAAGGCATCGAGGATCCGTACCAGCTCGGCTTCTCGCCGGACAAGAAGTGGTTCGTGTCGACCGGGCTGCGTCTCGACCGGCTCGACATCTACAGCTACGACGGCCGCGACCTGCATCTCGTGAAGCGCCTGCCGCTCGCGGTGATGCCGAGCCACCTCGCGTTCACGAAGGACAGCAAGACCGTGCTCGTGTCGCTGCAGGTGTCCGGCGAGATCGCGGCGGTCGACCTCGCGACGCAGACGGTCAAGTGGAAGATGCCGGTCGGCAAGGTGCCGGCGGGCCTGTGGATGACGCCGGACGACAAATACCTGCTGGTCGGCATGACGGGCGCCGATTACGTCGCGGTCGTCGACTGGCGCAATCAGAAGGTCGTGAAGACGATCCAGACGGGCAAGGGCGCGCACAACTTCCGCTCGCTCGCCGACGGCACGCACGTCGCGATCACGAACCGCGTCGCGAACACGATCAGCATCATCGACGAGATCACGCTCACCAAGGTCGGCGACATCACCGGCCTGCTGCCGGGCCCCGACGACATGGAGCTGTCCGCCGACAAGAAGACGCTGTGGGTGACGTTCCGTTTCGCGAAGAAGGTCGGGATCATCGATCTGGCGTCGCGCAAGCTGGTGCAGACGATCGCCGTCGGCCGCTCGCCGCACGGCATCTACTTCTACGACCGCGCGCCGTGGAAGGCGGCGAACGGCGCGTGACGGGCGGAGGCGGACGATGCTGCACCTGATCGATGCGTTCGTGTCGGACATCCAGACCTGGCTGTACGTCGACGTCGTGCAGCCGCTCCTCTTCAAGTTCAACCTGATGGACTACGACGAGGACACCTACGATGCGCTGTACTGGGTGATCGTCGGCGCGCTGCAGATGGTGCTGATGTTCGCGCTGCTGCGCCCGCTCGAGGCGCTGCTGCCGGTCGAGCGCTGGAAGAACCGCCGCGCGGTGCGGGTCGACGTGATCTACACCGCGATCTCGAAGCTCGGCATCTACACGCTGTTCTTCTTCTTCGCGCTGCAGCCGGTGTTCGACAACCTCCAGGCGTGGCTGCGCCTGCACGGCGTCGCGAACGTGAACCTCGACTATCTGTGGCCGGGCGTGACCTCGCGGCCGATCGTCGCATTCGCGATCTACCTCGTCGTGCTCGATTTCGCCGGCTACTGGTATCACCGCTGGCAGCACAAGTTCGGCATCTGGTGGGAGCTGCACGCGGTCCATCACAGCCAGCGGCAGATGTCGCTGTGGTGCGACGACCGCAACCACCTGCTCGACGACGTGCTCCAGTCGTGCTTCTTCGCGGCGATCGCGCTCGTGATCGGCGTGACGCCGTCGCAGTTCGTCGTGCTGACCGCGGTCACGAACTTCCTGCAGAGCGTCCAGCATACGAATGCGCGGCTGTCGTACGGCCGCATCGGCGAGCGCCTGCTCGTCAGCCCGATCTTCCACCGTCGGCATCATGCGGTCGGCTATGGCCACGAAGGCACCAAGTACGGCTGCAACTTCGGCGTGCTGTTCCCGTGGTGGGACATGCTGTTCGGCACCGCGTCGTGGAACCGCACCGTCGAGCCGACCGGCATCCGCGAGCAGGTCGACGGCGTGTCCTACGGCGACGGCTTCTGGTCGCAGCACGGCCTCGCGTTCGTGCGGATCTTCCGGCGCCTGTTCCCCGCGAAGCGCGGCGCGGCGTCGGCCTGATCCCGACCGGGCCTTTCTCCCGTTGAACGGCTCTCCCACACGGCCCGCCTGCGCTTTGGCGCATGCGGGCCGTGTGGTTTATCCTTTCCCCGTTTTTCTCCATCGATACAGGTCCGCATGAACGACTTGCTGCGCTCCTTCGTCCGGGCGCTCGCCAGCGCGCTGCACCCGCGCATGCTGTGGCTCACCCTGATGCCGTTCGTCGTGTCGGCGCTGCTGTGGGGCGTCGTGCTGTGGTTCTCGTGGCAGACGCTGCTGGATCTGGCGCGCGGCGCGCTCGACGGTTTCGTGCTGACGGCCGCGCTGTATCGCGCGTTCGATGCGATCGGCATGTCGCAGCTGCATGCGGTCGTCGCGCCGTTCGTGGTCGTGTCGCTCGCGATCCCGCTGATCGTGCTGACCGTGCTGCTGCTGATCGCGACGATCTCGATGCCGGTCGTGATCAAGCACCTGTCGAACCGCCAGTTCGCGGCGCTCGAGCCGAAGCGGGGCGGCACCTTCATCGGCAGCGTGGCCAACTCGCTCGGCGCGGCGATCGTCGGCGTCGTGCTGCTCGTCGTCACGATCCCGCTGTGGCTGATTCCGCCGTTCTTCGCGCTGCTGCCGCCGGTGATCTGGGGCTGGCTCACGTACCGCGTGATGACCTACGACGCGCTCGCGCTGCACGCGAGCCGCGACGAGCGCCGCGCGCTCGTGCGCCGGCATCGCTGGCCGCTGATCGGCATCGGCGTCGCGACCGGGCTGCTCGGCACCGTGCCGACCTTCGTATGGGTCTCGTCCGTCTGGATGATGGTGCTGTTCCCGTTCGTCGCGGCCGCCATGATCTGGGTTTACGCTTTCATCCTCGTCTTCTCGGCGCTGTGGTTCGGGCACTACTGCCTGCGCGCGCTGGAAGACCTGCGCGCCAGTGCGCGCGCCACCGCAATCGACATGGGGCAGGCATGAGCATCGGCATCATCATCATCGGCGACGAAATCCTTTCGGGCCGCCGGCAGGACAAGCACCTGGCGAAGGTCATCGAGCTGCTCGGCGCGCGCGGCCTCGCGCTCGACTGGGCCGAATACGTCGGCGACGATCCCGCGCGCATCACCGCGACGCTCGCGCGTGCGATCGCGTCGGGCGACATCGTGTTCTCGACGGGCGGGATCGGCGCGACGCCGGACGACCATACGCGCCAGTGCGCGGCCGCCGCGCTCGGCGTGCCGCTCGAGCTGCATCCGGACGCGAAGGCGCTGATTGCGGAGCGGATCCGCGAAACGCACACCGATCCGGCCACGCCGGTCGACTTCGAGTCGCCGGAGAACCGGCATCGCTTCAACATGGGCGTGTTCCCGGCCGGCGCGACGATCATCCCGAACGGCTATAACCGGATTCCGGGCTTCTCGGTCGGCGATCTCCACTTCGTGCCGGGCTTCCCGGTGATGGCGTGGCCGATGATCGAATGGGTGCTCGATACGAAGTACGCGCATCTGCATCACGCGACGCCGCATGCCGAGCGCTCGCTGTACGTGTTCGAGCTGCCGGAATCGACGCTCACGCCGCTGATGGAGAGGATCGAGCGCGATTTTCCGGGCGTGCGCGTGTTCAGCCTGCCGAGCGTCGGCGACGCGGAGCGCGGCGGCATCTATGCGCGCCGTCACATCGATCTCGGCGTGAAGGGCGAGCCGGAAGCGGTCGCGGCCGCATTCGTGAAGCTGCGCGAAGGCGTGCACCTGCTCGGCGGCGACGTCGTCGAGCCCGATACGCCGCGCGCCTGAGCGGCGGCCTGCAACAACACGGCCGCACCAAAAGCAACGGGCCGCGCAACGCGGCCCGTCATCGGCATGTCATCGCCCGGCTCGACGATGAGGCTGTCGCAACCGGCGGGCGCGGCGCGCCGTCAGGCGCCGATCCACGGCAGTTTGCGGAAGCACCAGCCGTCGACCGTCTTGCGGTGGCCTTCGGCGTCCTTCGCGCCTTCGAAGCCTTCGAGCAGGTCGAACGCCTTCGTGAAGCCGGCCTGCGCGGACGCGACCGCGGCGAGCTTCGAGCGCGCGGCGCTGCGACACAGGAACAGGATCGGCGTATCGGCCGGGAGGGCGGCCTTCAGTTCATTGACGAATTCGGCGTTCGGCACGCCGCCCGGGTAGCGGGTCCATTCGACGTGCAGGTACTGGCCGTCGCCGACGAGCGGCCGGCCGACCCAGTCGAGCTCGGCGCGCGTGCGCACGTCGACGAGGCGCGCGGACGGGTCGAGCTGCAGCAGTTCGAATGCCTCGACCGGCAGCAGCGCGCCGGCATAGTTGAGCGCGCCTTGCGCGCGGCGTTCGTCGGCCTTCGCGTAAAGCTGGTCCAGCGTACTCATGACGGGAAGTCTCCGTATCGGTCAAACGACCATTCTAGCGCGACGGCACCGCACGGACGTCCGCATGCGGCACGGTGCATGCGCCGGACACGCACTCACCAAAACGGTGCAGAATGGGCGGCATGCACCAGAATGGTCGCATTGCGCGGGTGCGCTCGATCGGTTGCACCATCGCGGTGCGATGTCGCCATCGCCGGTGCGGCGCCCGGCCCCGGAATCGCGCAGCGAAGCCCCGCTGCGGCGCGGGCCGGCGCGATTCGCGTCGGTTTTGCGATGGTTGGCACGGAAGCTGCTATATAGAATTCGGTCGAATCGGGGCGCGCTGCGCCAAAGCAAGACCCCGGTCAGCTCGATAAACGAGGCGGTTTCCCAGTCCGCCGGAATTGTTCAATCAGGAGAAGAGGTTATGAGTAAAACCGTCGCCGACGTCATGCAGCTCGTGAAGGACGAGGACGTCAAGTTTGTCGATTTCCGCTTCACGGATACGCGCGGCAAGGAACAGCACGTGTCGGTGCCGGTTTCGGCGTTTGACGAAGACAAGTTCGAAAGCGGTCATGCATTCGACGGTTCGTCGATCGCGGGCTGGAAGGGCATCGAGGCGTCGGACATGCTGCTCATGCCGGATCCGAGCGCTGCCTTCGTCGACCCGTTCTACGAAGAGTCGACCCTCGTGCTGACCTGCGACGTGGTCGAGCCGGCCGACGGCAAGGGCTACGAGCGCGATCCGCGTTCGCTCGCGAAGCGCGGCGAAGCGTACCTGAAGAGCACGGGCATCGGCGACACGGCGTACTTCGGTCCGGAACCGGAATTCTTCATTTTCGACTCGGTCCAGTGGAACACGGACATGTCGGGCTGCTTCGTGAAGATCAACTCGGAAGAAGCGCCGTGGTCGGCAGGCAAGGAATTCGAAGGCGGCAACACGGGCCACCGTCCGGGCACGAAGGGCGGCTACTTCCCGGTCGCGCCGGTCGACACGTTCCAGGACATGCGTTCGGAAATGTGCCTGCTGCTCGAACAGCTCGGCATCCCCGTCGAAGTGCACCACCACGAAGTGGCGGGCCAGGGCCAGAACGAAATCGGCACGAAGTTCTCGACGCTGGTTCAGCGCGCCGACTGGACGCAATGGTCGAAGTACATCATCCATAACGTCGCGCACTCGTACGGCAAGACGGCGACGTTCATGCCGAAGCCGGTCGTCGGCGACAACGGTTCGGGCATGCACGTTCACCAGTCGATCTGGAAGGACGGCCAGAACCTGTTCGCGGGCAACGGCTACGCGGGCCTGTCGGAACTGGCGCTGTTCTACATCGGCGGCATCATCAAGCACGCCCGTGCGCTGAACGCGATCACGAACCCGACGACGAACTCGTACAAGCGTCTGGTCCCGCACTTCGAAGCACCGGTCAAGCTCGCTTATTCGGCACGCAACCGTTCGGCATCGATCCGCATTCCGCACGTGTCGAACCCGAAGGGCCGCCGTATCGAAACGCGCTTCCCGGATCCGATGGCGAACCCGTACCTGTGCTTCACGGCGCTGATGATGGCCGGCCTCGACGGGATCCAGAACAAGATCCATCCGGGCGAAGCCGCGGACAAGAACCTGTACGACCTGCCGCCGGAAGAGGATGCAAAGATCCCGACCGTGTGCGCGGGCCTCGACCAGGCACTCGAAGCGCTCGACAAGGATCGCGAGTTCCTGACGCGCGGCGGCGTGTTCACGGACGGCATGATCGACGCGTACCTCGCGCTGAAGGAGCAGGAGTTGGCGAAGTTCCGCATGACGACGCACCCGATCGAGTTCGAGATGTACTACTCGCTCTAATCGGCGATGGCGCTTCGATTCAGCGCCGTCATGCCGGTTCGTTCCCGTCGCGCGGCTTGCGGCGGGAACGGCGGAGTCTGAAAGGGGACGGCGTCCGGCCGTCCCTTTTTTGTTCCGACGATTTTCATTTTCTGGCCCGGTGAGGCGCGACAAGCACGCAGATGGTTCTGAAGAATCTGATCAAGGCGAAAACGGGGCAGCCCGAACGACTGACGGACGACGAGCGGCTCGCGCGCTCGGGTCTGCTGGCGGGGCTCGAAGCGCTACCGACGGTCGTGATCGTGCTCGACCGCAAGACGCTGCGGGTCGCGTTCGCGAACCCGTCCGCGGAGGCGATGCTCGACATCTCGCGGCGGCAGCTCGCGCAGCGGCCGTGGGGCGAGATTTTCCCGAACGCGAACGAACTCGCGTCGACGATCACCGCGATCGGCCAGGAACGCTTTCATGCGACGCACCTCGATACCGTGCTCGACCGGCCCGGCCGCGAACCGCTGCACGTGCATGCGATCGTCGGCTTCCTCGAGAACGCGCCCGATTTCGTGCTCGTCGAGCTGTTCGAGAACGAACGGCAGTCGCGCACCGATCGGGAAGAGCGCATCCATGACCTGACCGCGGTCAACAAGCAACTGATCCGCAACCTCGCGCACGAGATCAAGAACCCGCTCGGCGGCATTCGCGGCGCAGCCCAGCTGCTCGAATTCGAACTGGGCGAGCGCGAGCGCGGCGAGTTGCGCGAATACACGCAGGTGATCATCAAGGAGTCCGACCGCCTGCAGACGCTCGTCGACCGGTTGCTGGAGCCGCACCGGCATCCGCACATCGTCGGCGACGTGAACATCCATGAAGTATGCGAACGCGTGCGCGCGGTGATGCTCGCGGAATTCCCGCGCGGGCTCACGATCGAGCGCGATTACGACGTGAGCGTGCCGGATCTGCGCGGCGACAAGGAGCAGTTGATCCAGGCGCTGCTGAACATCGTGCGCAACGCCGCGCAGGCGCTGCGCGAACGGATCGCGCAGGGCGACGCGAAGATCGAGCTGCGCACGCGCATCGCGCGCAAGGTGACGATCGCCAAGCGCCTGTACCGGCTGGCACTGGACTTGCACGTGATCGACAACGGGCCCGGCATTCCGGAAGAGATCCGCGACCGGATCTTCTACCCGCTCGTGTCCGGACGCGACGACGGCAGCGGCCTCGGCCTCACGCTCGCGCAGACGTTTGTCCAGCAGCACGACGGGATGATCGAGGTCGAAAGCCGGCCCGGACGTACCGAATTTCAGATTCTGCTGCCGCTCGACCATTGAGCGGCGGCATTGCGATTCACCCATACCTGACCGACCTATGAAGCCGATCTGGATAGTAGACGACGACCAATCGATCCGCTGGGTGCTTGAAAAGGCACTCGCCCGGGACAGCTTCGCGACGAAGAGCTTCGCGAACGTGCGCGACGCGCTGGCCGCGCTCGACCACGAGACGCCGCAGGTGCTCGTGTCCGACATCCGGATGCCGGGCGGCTCGGGCCTCGAGTTGCTGCAGGCGATGCACGAGCGGCTGCCGGGCCTGCCCGTCATCATCATGACGGCGTTCTCCGATCTCGACAGCGCCGTCGCCGCGTTCCAGGGCGGCGCGTTCGAATATCTCGCGAAGCCGTTCGACGTCGACAAGGCGGTCGAGCTGATCCGTCGCGCCGTGGAAGAAAGCCTGCGCGGCGGCGCGCCGCAGGACGAGCGGGTGGCCGAGGCGCCCGAGATGCTCGGCCAGGCGCCCGCGATGCAGGACATGTTCCGCGCGATCGGCCGGCTGTCGCATTCGGCCGCGACCGTGCTGATCACCGGCGAATCGGGCACCGGCAAGGAGCTCGTCGCGCGGGCGCTGCACCGTCACAGCCCGCGCGCGAACGGGCCGTTCATCGCGCTGAACACGGCGGCGATTCCGAAGGATCTGCTCGAATCCGAACTGTTCGGCCACGAGCGCGGCGCGTTCACCGGCGCGCAGACGACGCGGCAGGGCCGCTTCGAGCAGGCCGAGAACGGCACGCTGTTCCTCGACGAAATCGGCGACATGCCGTTCGACCTGCAGACGCGTCTGTTGCGCGTGCTGTCGGACGGGCAGTTCTACCGGGTGGGCGGTCATAACCCGCTGCGCGCGAACGTACGCGTGATCGCGGCGACGCACCAGAATCTCGAGTCGCGCGTGCGGCAGGGGCTGTTCCGCGAGGACCTTTACCACCGGCTCAACGTGATCCGGCTGCGGCTGCCGCCGCTGCGCGAACGCAGCGAGGACATCGCGCTGCTCACACGCCACTTCCTGCAGAAGAGCGCGCGCGATCTCGGCGTCGAGCCGAAGCGCGTGTCCGACGACGCGCTCGCGTACCTGACGTCGCTGCCGTTTCCCGGCAACGTGCGGCAGCTCGAGAATCTCGCGAACTGGCTGACCGTGATGGCGCCCGCGCAGACGGTCGAGATCAAGGATCTGCCGCCCGACCTCGTGCCGGGCGGCACGCCCGCGGCGCCGGTCGTCGCGACGGGCGAGGGTGCGGACGCGCACGGCAGCGGCGGCCACGCGGCGGCCGTACCTTCCGCGATCGGCGCAACGCCGCTCGCCGCGGCGCCCGCCGCGAGCGCGGCGAACGGCAGCGCGCCGGCCGGCTACCCGCTGTGGGAGCACGGGCTGCGCACCGAAGTCGCGCGGCTGTTGCGCGAGAACTCGACCGACGTGATGGACGAACTCGCACGCCGCTTCGAGGCGGCCGTGATTCGCGAGGCGCTCGACTTCACGCGCGGCCGCAAGGTCGAGGCCGCGGAGCGGCTCGGCATCGGCCGCAACACGATCACGCGCAAGATCCAGGAACTCCATCTGGAGCCCTGACCGGGCACGATTCGCGGCATGCGCGGGCCCGCGCATGCCGCGATCGGACATAATCGCGGTTTGCACGCCGTTTGCCATTCCGCCGATCCTCCATGTCCGATTCCTTCCGCTGGCCCGCCGGGGCCGACCCGTTCCGTTTCCTCGAAGCGCTCGACAGCAAGCGCGCCCGTACGTGGGTCGACGAGCAGAATGCGCGCACGCGCGCCGCGCTGCGTGACGACGATGCCTATCGCGCGCTGACCGCGCGTCTCGCGAAAGCGTATCTGCCCCGCGAACGCCCGGTGATTCCGACCCGCTGGCGTGACTGGGCGTACGACCTGTGGCAGGACGATCTCCACCCGAAGGGACTGTGGCGCCGCACGCGCTGGGCCGACTGGCGAGCCGGCCAGCCGGCCTGGGAAACGCTGCTCGACGTCGACGCGCTCGGCGCGGAAGAGGGGGAGTCGTGGGTGTTCGAGCAGGAGGCGATCCTGTATCCGGACGGCGATCGCGTGCTGCTGTCGCTGTCGCCCGGCGGCGCCGACGCGGTCGTCGTGCGCGAATTCGATCTCGTCGAGCGCCGTTTCGTCGACGGCGGTTTCACGATCGACGAACCGGGCCATCACACGGTCGGCTGGATCGACCGCGACACCGTGTACGTGAGCTGGGATCGCGGCGAAGCACATGCGACCGCGGCCGGTTATCCGTATGAAGCACGGCGCTGGGTACGCGGCACCGCGCTCGCCGATGCGCCCGTCGTGTTCAGCGGTGAGCCGGACGACATCAGCGCGGGCGCATGGTACGACCCGATCGACCGCCGCCACGTCGCGTGGCGCAGCGTCGACTTCTTCGACGCGCATGCGTATCGGCTGACCGACGCGGGCGAATGGGCGCGCTACGACGTGCCGACACATGTCGAGGTCGGGTTCTGGGAAGGCTGGCTCATGCTGGAGCCGCGCCTTGACTGGGATTGCGACGGCGTGCGCCACGCGGGCGGTTCGCTGCTCGCGATCCGCGAGCAGGCGTTCCTCGCCGGCGCGCGCACATTCACGACGCTGTTCGCACCGCGACCGACGACGTCCGCCTGCACGTGGACGCACACGCGCACCACGCTGATCGCGAGCTGGCTCGACGACGTGCACAACCGGACCATGCTGTGGCAGCCGAAGCAGGCCGACGACGGATCGTGGACGTGGGACGCACGGCCGTTCGAGTGGCCGGGCGACGCGCAGATCGACGTCGAGCCCGTCGAGTCGACGCTGAACGACGAGGTGTACGTCGACGTCGACACCACGCTCGATCCACCCGAATGCTGGCTGGCCGATCTTGCCGATCGCGCGGACGATGCGCCGTCGCGCCGCGTGCTGCTCGACCGGCCGCCGGTGCAGTTCGATGCGGCCGGGCTCGTCGTACGTCGCGCGAGCGCGCGTTCGCGCGACGGCACGGTGGTGCCGTACACGCTGATCGGGCCGCGCGATGCGCTCGATGCACCGGAAGGCGTGGCGCGCGTCGCGCGGCCGTGCCTGTTGTCGGGCTACGGCGGCTTTGCGATCCCGAACCTGCCGGGCTACAGCGATGCGTTCGGTATCGGGTGGCTCGAACGCGGCGGCGTGATGGCGTTCGCGCACATCCGCGGCGGCGGCGAGTTCGGGCCGCGCTGGCACGTCGACGCGCAGCGCGAACACCGGCAGCGTTCGTTCGACGATTTCATCGCGGTCGCCGAGGATCTGATTGCGACCGGCGTGACGCGCGCCGCGCAGTTGGGGATCGAAGGCGGCAGCAACGGCGGGCTGCTGGTCGCCGCGTGCATGATGCAGCGGCCCGAGCTATTCGGCGCGGTGCTGTGCCGCGTGCCGCTGCTCGACATGCAGCGCTATCCGAAACTGCACGCGGGCGCCGCATGGCTCGACGAATACGGCGACCCCGACGATCCGCGCGAAGGCGCGGCGCTGGCCGCGTATTCGCCGTATCACCGTGTGCGCGAAGGCATCGCGTATCCGCCGTTGCTGCTGACGACGTCGACGCGCGACGACCGCGTGCATCCCGCGCATGCGCGCAAGATGGCCGCGCGCATGCAGGCGCTCGGTCACGAACGGGTGTGGTACTGGGAGAACACCGACGGCGGCCACGGCAGCGCCGACGATCTCGAACGCGCGGAAGCCGACGCCGCCGAATTCGGCTTCCTGTGGGCCCATCTCGGGCCGGCGCCCGCGCGGCGCTGATCGCGCGCGGGCCGCTTGGGGCCCGGTATCGGCGTGAACAGGCGCTGGACGATCAGCCGACGATCGCGACGACGGGCGTGTGGTCGGACGGCTGTTCCCACGTGCGCGGCACGCGATCGACCTCGCACGACGTGCAGGTCGCCGCGAGTGCCGGCGACAGCAGGATGTGGTCGATGCGCAGCCCCGCGTTGCGGCGGAACGCCATCATCCGGTAGTCCCACCACGTGAAGGTTTTCTCGGGCTGTTCGAAGCGGCGGAACGCATCGACGAAGCCGAGTTCGATCAGCTGCGCGAAGTGCGCGCGCTCCTGCGGCGACACGAGGTTCTGGCCTTCCCATTTCGCGGGATCGTGCACGTCGCGGTCTTCCGGCGCGATGTTGTAGTCGCCGAGCAGCGCGAGCTTCGGGTAGCGCTGCAGTTCGGTGCGCAGCCACGCCTGCAGCGCATCGAGCCATTGCATCTTGTAGACGAACTTGTCGGAGTCGAGCGCCTGGCCGTTCGGGAAGTACGCGGACACGATGCGCACGCCGTCGACCGTCGCGGCGATCACGCGCTGCTGCGAATCGTCGAAGCCGGGGATGTTGCGCACGACGTCCGATTCGTCGACGGCGAGCGTGTCGCGCGCGAGGATCGCGACGCCGTTGTAGGTCTTCTGGCCGGTGAACCAGCTGCGGTAGCCGGCCGCCTCAAGATCGGCGCGCGGGAATTTCTCGTCCGGCAGCTTCAGTTCCTGCAGGCACAGTACGTCGGCGCCGCTTTGCGCGAGCCAGTCGAGCACGTGCTGTTTGCGGACGTTGAGCGAATTGACGTTCCAGGTGGCGATTTTCATGAACGGGAGGATGCGTGCGGCGTGAATGCGAAGGCCGCCATCTTACCGCGAGCATGGGGTGCGAACGCGCGTCATGCGGGCTTGCGCATGTGCCACGCATCGCCGGTTGGGCAGCGGAAGCAGAAATTGTGACAAAGGTATTGACGTGAGTACTTCCTCACCCTATAATTTATTTCTCTGACGCGGGGTGGAGCAGTCTGGCAGCTCGTCGGGCTCATAACCCGAAGGTCACAGGTTCAAATCCTGTCCCCGCAACCAAGCACATTAGGCGATGTGCCGCGCAATTGACCGATGCGCACTTCGTCTACAAGAACCCGGCTTCGTGCCGGGTTTTTTGTTTTTCGCGCGCGGATCGCTGTCGCCGTTACCGCGCGGCCCACTCGACGGCAGCCTTCGCGTGCAGCGCGGTCGTATCGAATACCTGTAGCGGCGCATCGTCCGCGCCGATCAGCAGCGTGATTTCCGTGCAGCCGAGGATCACGGCCTGCGCGCCGCGCGTCGCCAGTTCGTCGATGATCGACACGTACGTTGCGCGTGATGCCGCCGAGATGACGCCGTGGCACAGCTCGTCGTAGATGATCCGGTGCACGTCGTCGCGCCCGCGCTCGTCCGGCACCAGCACGTCGAGCCCGAATTTCCCGCGCAGCCGGTCCGCATAGAACGGCAGCTCCATCGTATAGCGCATGCCGAGCAGGGCGACGCGCTCGACGCCCGCGGCGCGCAGCGCTTTGCCGGTCGGATCGGCGATGTGCAGGAACGGCAGCGTCACCGCGGCCTCGATCGCGTCGTGCACGCGATGCATCGTATTCGTCGTCAGGACAACGAGATCGGCGCCGGCCGCTTCGAGCTGCCGCGCGGCGTCGGCCATCCGTTCGCCGAGCGCGGCCCAGTCGTGCGTGCGCTGCAGTGCTTCGATTTCGGCGAAGTCGACCGTGACCAGCACGCTCTTCGCGTTGTGATGGCCGCCGTGCAATGCCTTCGAGTGCCGGTTGATCATCCGGTAGTACTCGGCCGACGATTCCCAGCTCATGCCGCCGATCAGTCCGATCGTCTTCATCGATCACCTTTGCGTTTCGTGTATCGCGGCAGACGAGTATAGGCGCCGCTGCCCGTGCCCGGCCGGTACGATCCGCGCAAACCGGGCCGGTACGGCGCAGCCGATCGTGAATGGCCGGCGCCGGGCGACTGGCTCCGGACATACGTGGCAGTTGAAACCGGCACTGTGTTTTTGTACAGTATCGGCACCGTGAGCCCGACCACCATCCCGCCTGCCGATCCGCACGCACCGCCGCCCGGCGACGCGCCGCCGCGCATGCGCAAGATCATTCATTGCGACTGCGACTGCTTCTACGCGTCGGTCGAGATGCGCGACGACCCGTCGCTGCGCAACCGGCCGCTCGCGGTTGGCGGCCGGCCCGACCAGCGCGGCGTGATCGCGACCTGCAACTACGAGGCGCGGCGCTACGGCGTGCATTCGGCGATGTCGTCGGCGCTGGCGATGCGCAAGTGTCCGGACCTGCTGATCCTGCCGTCCGCGATGGACAAGTATCGCGCGGCGTCGCGGCAGATCATGGCGAT
The DNA here is from genome assembly GCF_001729305.1 of Burkholderia sp. A2. Taxonomy (NCBI): domain Bacteria; kingdom Pseudomonadati; phylum Pseudomonadota; class Betaproteobacteria; order Burkholderiales; family Burkholderiaceae; genus Burkholderia; species Burkholderia sp. A2. The sequence continues at coordinate 30,951 of NZ_LZXX01000160.1, forward strand.
CTATCGCGACTACACGCCGGACGTCGAGCCGCTGTCGCTCGACGAGGCGTACCTCGACGTCAGCGGGTCGGAACGCTGCCAGGGCAGTGCGACGTTGATTGCGCGCGAGATCCGCGAGCGGGTGCGCGATACGGTCGGCGTGACCGTGTCGGCGGGCGTCGCGCCGAACAAGTTCATCGCGAAGATCGCGTCCGACTGGAACAAGCCCGACGGGCTATTCGTCGTGCGGCCGCACGAGATCGACGCATTCGTCGCGGCGCTGCCGGTGCGCAAGCTGCACGGCGTCGGCAAGGTGACGGCCACGCGGCTCGATCGGCTCGGCATCCAGACCTGCGCGCAGTTGCGCGACTGGCCGCTGATCGACCTGCACCGCGAGTTCGGCGCGTTCGGGCGGCGGCTGTACGAACTGTCGCGCGGGATCGACGAGCGGCCCGTGCAGGCCGACCAGGAGCGCAAGTCGGTCAGCGTCGAGACGACCTACGTGACCGACCTGACGACGCTCGAGCAATGCGCGGACGAAATCCGCCGCCTCGTCGCGCAGCTCGACGCGCGAATCGAGCGCGCCGGCGCTGCGCGGTCGATCCGCAAGCTGTACGTGAAGATCCGCTTCGCCGATTTCCAGCGTACGACGGTCGAGTGCGTGGCCGACGCGACGAATGCCGAGACGGCCGTCACGCTGCTCGCGAAGGGGTTGTTGCGGCGCGCGCGGCCGGTGCGGCTGCTCGGCGTCGGCGTGCGCATCGACGAGGACACGGCCGAGCGCCACGGGCAATTCCTGCTGTTCGACGACGAAGTGGGCGACGACACGCCCGCGCCATGAAAAAAGCACCGCCGAAGCGGTGCCTGTCGATGCAGCCTGAACAGCTGGCGTGGCCAGGCGGCGCGCTCAGTGCGCGGACGCCGCCATCCCGTTGTGGCGCAGTAGCGCGTCGATTTGCGGTTCGCGGCCGCGGAACGCCTTGAACGACTCCATCGCCGGACGGCTGCCGCCGACCTCGAGGATTTCGCGGCGATAGCGCGTGCCGGTTGCCGCGTCGAGCACGCTGCCGCTGGTCGCGGCCGCTTCCTCGAACGCCGCGTACGCGTCGGCCGACAGCACCTCGGCCCACTTGTAGCTGTAGTAGCCGGCCGCGTAGCCGCCCGCGAAGATGTGGCTGAACGTGTTCGGCCAGCGCGAGAACGCCGCTTGCGGGATCACGTGATAGCGCTCGTTGATCTCGCGCGCGAACGCGGTCACGCCGGTGGCGCCGGCCGGGTCGTAATCGACGTGCAGCAGCATGTCGAACATCGAGAACACGATCTGGCGCAGCGTGCCAAGCCCGCTCTGGAAGTTCTTCGCGGCGATCATCTTGTCGAACAGCTCGCGGGGCAGCGCGGCGCCCGTATCGACATGCGACGACATCGACGACAGCACGTCCCATTCCCAGCAGAAGTTCTCCATGAACTGCGACGGCAGTTCGACCGCATCCCATTCGACGCCGTTGATGCCCGACACGCCGAGCTCGTCGACGCGCGTGAGCATGTGGTGCAGCCCGTGGCCGAATTCATGGAACAGCGTGATGACCTCGTCGTGCGTGAAGCACGCGGGCTTGCCGCCGACCGGCGCGGAGAAGTTGCAGGTCAGGTACGCGACGGGCGTCTGCACGTCGCTGCCGCGCTTCGCGCGCGAACGCGCGTCGTCCATCCACGCGCCGCCGCGCTTGCCTTCGCGTGCGTACAGGTCGAGATAGAACTGCGCGACGAGCGAGCCGTCGCGGTTCTCGACGCGGAAGAAGCGCACGTCCTTGTGCCACACCGGCGCGTCGTCCGGCTTGATCTTGACGCCGAACAGCGTTTCGGTGACGGTGAACAGGCCCTTCAGCGCGGCCGGTTCCGGGAAGTATTGCTTGACCTCGTTTTCCGAGAACGCATAGCGCTGCTGGCGGAGCTTCTCGGCCGCGTACGCGACGTCCCACGGCGCGAGTTCGGCGAGCCCGATTTCCTTCGCGGCGAACGTGCGCAGCTCGTCCCAGTCCTTGTCCGCGTGCGGGCGGGCGCGCGTCGCGAGATCCTCGAGGAACGCGATCACCTGCTGCGGCGATTCGGCCATCTTCGGCGCGAGCGACACTTCGGCGAAGTTGCGATAGCCGAGCATCTGCGCCTCTTCGCGGCGCAGCTTCAGCGCGTCGGCGACGATCGCCGTGTTGTCCCATTCGGCCTTGCCGTCGCCGTACTGCGGCCCGAGCTCCGACGCGCGCGTCGCATACGCGCGGTAGAGCGTCTCGCGCAGCGCGCGGTTGTCCGCGTACTGCAGCACCGGGAAGTACGACGGGAAATGCAGCGTGAATTTCCAGCCTTCCTTGCCGTCCTTCTGCGCGGCTTCGCGGGCGGCCTCGATCGCGTCGCCGGGCAGGCCGGCCAGCTCGGCTTCGTCCTTCGCGAAGTACGCGTACGCATTGGTCGCGTCGAGCACGTGATCGGAGAACGCCTTCGACAGCGCGGCCTGCTGTTCCTGCAATTGCGCGAAGCGCGGCTTTTGCTCCTCGGGCAGCTCGGCGCCCGACAGCCGGAAGTCGCGCAGCGCATTGTCGAGGATCTTCTTGCGCTCGGCGGACAGCGTCGCGTATTCGGCGCTCGCGGCGATCGCCTTGTACTTTTCGTACAGCGCGAGATTCTGGCCGACGCTCGACCAGAACTCGGTCACGCGCGGCAGGTTCTCACCGTAGGCAGCCCGCAGTTCGGGCGTGTCGGCGACCGCATTCAGGTGGCCGACGATACCCCAGGCGCGGCCGAGCGGCTCCGTGGCCCGCTCGACCGTTTCGACGACGGCGGCCCAGGTCGACGGCGTGTCGCTCGCGCTCGCCGTTTCGACCGCGCGGCTGGCGGCATCGAGCAGCGTATCGAGCGCGGGCGTCACGTGTTCCGGGCGGATCTCGCCGAAACGGGGCAGGCCGGAGAAGTCGAGGAGCGGATTGGTGTTGGCGCTGGCGGACATTAAGACTCCCTGTCTGTTGCCGGATGAACCGGGGTGAAAAGGGTGAGGCGCGACGAAGCGGCGCCCGATACCGACATTATTGGGGCGCATCGTGCGCTTTCCAATCGTTAGTTTCTAATGACGCGATTGACGCAGGGTCGGATGCGGGCGGCCGGCGAGGTGCGGCCGGCCAGGCGCGGCCGGCGAGGTGCATCGGGCGCGCCGGCCGGCGCGATTGCAGCCGCGCGATTGCGGCTGGCGAGGCGCCGGCGCGCTGAACCGCGCGCCGGCCGGGCAAAGGCAGCGTCAGGCTGCGGCGGCAGCCGCGCGTTCGGCGGATTCGATCGTATTGATCAGCAGCATCGTGATCGTCATCGGGCCGACGCCGCCCGGCACCGGCGTGATGTAGCCGGCGACTTCCTTCACGCCCGCGAAATCGACGTCGCCGCACAGCTTGCCCGCGTCGTCGCGGTTCATGCCGACGTCGATCACCGTCGCGCCCGGCTTGACCATGTCGGCGGTCAGGATGTTGCGCTTGCCGACCGCGGCGACCACGACGTCGGCCTGGCGCGTATGCGCGGCGAGGTCGCGCGTCTTGCTGTGGCAGATCGTCACGGTCGCGCCGGCGTCGAGCAGCATCATCGCCATCGGCTTGCCGACGATGTTCGAGCGGCCGATCACGACCGCGTTCGCACCTTGCAGCGCGATGCCGTGCGCTTCGAACATCTTCATCACGCCGTACGGCGTGCACGGGCGGAACAGCGGCTTGCCGGTCATCAGCGCGCCCGCGTTCGCGACGTGAAAGCCGTCGACGTCCTTCTCCGGGGCGATCGCCTCGATCACCTTGTGGCTGTCGATATGCGCGGGCAGCGGCAACTGGACGAGGATGCCGTGGATCTTCGGGTCGCGGTTCAGCTCGTCGATGCGCGCGAGCAGGTCGGCTTCCGACAGCGTGGCCGGGTACGCATCCTTCAGCGAGAAGAAACCGTTGTCCTCGCACGCCTTGATCTTGTTGCGCACGTAGACTTCGCTCGCCGGGTTCGCGCCGACGAGGATCACCGCGAGACCGGGCTGGTGGCCGCGTGCGGTCAGTGCGGCGGCGCGTTCGGCGGCCTGGGCGCGCAAGGTCTTCGAAAGGGCGTTGCCGTCGATGAGGAGGGCTGTCATGGTGGTGGGTCCTGCCGGGAAGTTGGAATGCGGGCGTACGGCGCGCGAAGCGCCGTAGCAAAGCACGTAATTATACCGGTCGCCTGCTGCCGTCCGACAGCGAATCAACGGGAAGCGTCATGGCCGCAGCGCGCGTGCGCCGGGAGGAACGGCCGCCGCCGCGCGAGTGGGCCGCATCGCGCGGGGCGGCAAACGCCGGTGGCGGGCCGGGCGGCCGGGGCGAGCCGTGCCGCCGTGGCCGGACAAACCGCTCAGGCCTGTTTCTTCGACAGCGCGAGGCGCAGCAGGTCGGCCACCGTGTTGACGTTGAGCTTTTCCATGATGTTCGCGCGGTGCGCCTCGACCGTCTTGATGCTGATGCCGAGATCGTCGGCGATCTGCTTGTTCAGGCGGCCCGCGATGATCCGTTCGAGCACCTGCTGCTCGCGCGCGGTCAGCTTCGACAGGCGTTCGCTCGCGGCGCGCTGTTCCTGGACGCTCTTGCTTTCGCTTCGGGCCTTGTCGAGCATCCGCTCGACGAGCTTGCGCAGCTCGGCTTCGTCGAACGGTTTCTCGATAAAGTCCATCGCACCCTTTTTCATCGTCGACACGGCCATCGGCACGTCGCCGTGGCCGGTGACGAAGATGATCGGCAGCGCGGCATTGTCGGCGATCAGGCGCTCCTGCAATTCGAGGCCGCTCATGCCCGACATCCGCACGTCGAGGATCAGGCACGCGATCTGGCCGGCCTGCTGCGCCGGCTGGTACGCATCGAGGAACTGCTCGGCGCTCGAGAAGCATTGCACGCGATAGCCGTTCGCCTCCAGCAGCCAGCGCAGCGAGTCCCGTACGGCCTCGTCGTCGTCGACGACAAAGACGGTTTCCTGAGTGGTGGTGACAGGGCTATTCATAGTTCTCCCGTAACGGTATGTGATGCCGATGCCTCGCGCCCCCCTTGGCCGAGATCAGCGGGTTCCCCAATGGGCAGGCTGCAGTGGAACGTCGCGCCGGAAATGCGGCCGTCCGGCTCGACGTTGTTGACCACCCACAGACGCCCCCGATGCGATTCGATGATCGAACGGCAGATGTTCAGCCCCATGCCCATGCCGTCGGACTTGGTGCTGTAAAACGGTTCGAACAGGCGCTCGGCGGTCGCTTCGTCGACGCCGGGGCCCTGGTCGATCACGCGGATGTCAACGAAGCCGGCGTCGATGTCGGCGACGACGCGGATCACGCCGTCCACCGACGCCGGCTTCACGTCGGCCATCGCCTCGGCTGCGTTCTTCATCAGGTTCACGAGCACCTGCTCGATCAACACGGGGTCGACATAAATAATAGGCATTCTTGCGAGGATTTCCGTGACGATCCGGATCCTGCGCTTCCTGGCCTCGATTTCGGCGAGCCCGACCGCGTCGGCGACGATGTCCGCGACCCGCGCCGGCTGGCGCTTCGGCTCGCTGCGCTTCACGAATTCGCGGATCCGCTTGACAATCATCCCCGCGCGCAGCGCCTGCTGCGCGGTCTTCTCCAGCGCGGGCTGCAGCGTCTCGGGCGTGCCGCGGCCGCTCTTGACGAGCGCGAGCGTGCCCGAACAGTAGTTGTTGATCGCGGCGAGCGGCTGATTCAATTCGTGAGCAATCGACGACGCCATTTCGCCCATCGTCATCAATCGGCTCGTGAACTGCAGCTTTTCTTCCTGCTGGTGCGCGAGTTCCTGCGCCTTCTTGCGGGTCGTGATGTCGGTCGCGATCTGCATCTGCGCGAGGTGGCCGTCCACCCACTGGATGTACTGGCGGCGTACCTCGAACCACTTCTGGATGCTCTCGACGTACACCTCCTGCGCGTCCGCCGTGCTGCTCGTCAGCGCGGCGGCCGGCAGGCCCGCGAACGCGTCGACCATGTCGATCGAGTCGGACGACGCCTGCGCGCGGTCGAAGCCGCCGCCCGACAGCTCCAGATGGCCGTCCGGGCGAATGCCGAACAGGTGGCGGTAGTAGCGGTTCGCGAACAGCAGCTCGGCTTCGTCGGCGGCGAGCACCGACACCGCGGCGTCGAGGCTTTCGAGCACCGTCGTGAAGCGTTCGTGCGCGGCCGCGAGCTCTTCCCGCGCGCGCTTGGGCTCGGTGATGTCCGTCATCGACGACATCCAGCCGGTCTGGCGGCCCGAGCTGTCGATCAGCGGCGACACGTACAGGCGCGCATGGAACAGCGTGCCGTTCTTGCGCCGCACGCGCAGCTCGAAGCCCGAGCTCGGCGCCTTGCCGCGCAGCGTCATGTCGAGCTGGCGCTGCATTTCCGGGTACGCGTCGCGCGGCCAGTACGGGAACGGCGCGACCTTGCCGACGAGATCGGTCTCGTCCCAGCCCGTCATCCGGCAGAACGCGGGGTTCACGTGCGTGATGCGGCCGTGCATGTCGAGCACGCGCATGCCGATCAGCACCGAGTTTTCCATCGCGCGCCGGAAGAACGCTTCCGCGTACAGCGCCTGCTGCGCCTCGAAGCGCTGGCGCGTGTGCTTCCACAGGCTCCAGAGGCTCCACAGCACGAAGCACGACAGGCCGGCGACGAGCCACACGAGCGTGTTGTTAGTCAGGTTCGTGAGTTGCGGGAACGCGTACACGCGCACCGTCAGCCCCTGGCCGGGCGGGTCGAGCGGGAGATCGTAGTGCGAGTCGCGCGGCAGGCGCGGGCGCGTCGACGTGGACGACAGTTCGCGGTTGTTCGAATCGGTGATCGAGATCTTGTACTTCGACGACAGTTCCTGCGGGATGTCGTGCTTCAGGATGCCCTCGACCGAAAACACCGCGGCGAGCGAGCCGAGATATTCGCGGTCGCCGCGCATCACGGGCGTCTGCAACGTGATGAAGCCGTTGCCGAACTCGTCGTAGATCAGCGGCGAATACGCCTGGCGGCGCGTGCTGCGCGCTTCGTCGTACGCGCCGCGCACGGCGTCCTGCATCTGCGCGTCGCCGGGCTTCGCGAGCCGCTGGCCGAGCAGCGGCGGATGCACGGCCGGCCAGCGCTGCACGCCCGGCGCCGTGTACCAGTTCAGGTAGAGGATTTCCGGATGCGTCTGCATCACGTCCGCGACGGCCATCTGGAACGCGTTCTGGTCGAGGCGGCCGGACGCGAGATCGCGCGACAGCGCCTGCAGCTGTTCCTGCGCGCCCGTCATCGACAGGCGGATCTGCTGCTGGGCCCACGCGACGTTGCGAAACAGGGTGTCTTCCTGCTGCTGCTGTTCGCGCCGATTGAGGCTCCACAGGATGAGGCTCATCACGACGAGGAACACCAGGATCGACAGCAGCGGCGTCAGCAAATAGGAGTTGGACCACCACGGTCCGTGGTGCCAACGGGACGGCTGCGACTCCGCCGGCGGGCCCGGCGGTCGCGCCGAGCGTGCGAAAAGCCGATCGGTCAACATGGCAGGATTGTAGCGCAGCGCAATACATGGAAAACCGATACCGGATAGGTTGAACGGAAACGGTTTTGTTCCGATGAGACGGGCCGCGGAGCCCCGAAATATGGGTGCAGCGCAGCAATATTTCGCATCATGAGAAAAGATCTCACGATTCGAAAATTTTGTTGCGCAGGCCCATCCACGCTCATTACAATCCGTCGGAGCTTGCCCGCAGCCGGCCGCGCCGCGTCGTCTGCACGAGAGCGATCCTCACATTCCAGGACCCAGGAGACGAGAATGTCCGCTGTACCGAACGAAGTGATGAAGTATGTCGCCGCCGAACGTGACGACGACCCGCAAGAAACCGTCGAGTGGCTGGAGTCGCTCGATGGCGTGATCTCCTCCGTGGGCACCGGCCGCGCGCATTACCTGATCGAAAAGCAGATCGAATTCGCTCGCATGCACGGCGAGCACCTGCCGTTCTCCGCCAATACCCCGTACATCAACACGATTCCGGTCGAAGCCCAGGCGAAGATTCCGGGCGACCAGGACATCGAGCACCGCATCCGTTCGTACACGCGCTGGAACGCGCTGGCGATGGTGCTGCGCGCGGGCAAGGACACGAACGTCGGCGGCCACATCGCGTCGTTCGCGTCGGCCGCGACGCTCTACGACGTCGGCTACAACCATTTCTGGCACGCGGCGTCCGACCAGCACGGCGGCGATCTCGTGTTCGTCCAGGGCCACTCGTCGCCGGGCGTGTACTCGCGCGCGTTCCTGCTCGGCCGCCTGACGGAAGAGCAGCTCGACAACTTCCGCCAGGAAGTGGACGGCAAGGGCATCTCGTCGTACCCGCACCCGTGGCTGATGCCGGACTTCTGGCAGTTCCCGACCGTGTCGATGGGTCTCGGCCCGATCATGGCGATCTACCAGGCGCGCTTCATGAAGTATCTGGAATCGCGCGGCATCGCGAAGACGGAAGGCCGCAAGGTGTGGGCGTTCCTCGGCGACGGCGAGACGGACGAGCCGGAATCGCTCGGCGCGATCGGCATGGCGAGCCGCGAGAAGCTCGACAACCTCGTGTTCGTGATCAACTGCAACCTGCAGCGTCTCGACGGCCCGGTGCGCGGCAACGGCAAGATCATCCAGGAACTGGAGTCGGAATTCCGCGGCGCCGGCTGGAACGTGATCAAGGTCATCTGGGGCAGCCGCTGGGATGCGCTGTTCGCACGCGACAAGACGGGCGCGCTGATGCGCCGGATGATGGAAGTCGTCGACGGCGAATACCAGACGTACAAGTCGGAGTCGGGCGCCTACGTGCGCGAGCACTTCTTCAACACGCCTGAACTGAAGGCGCTCGTCGCCGACTGGTCGGACGACGACATCTGGGCGCTGAACCGCGGCGGCCACGATCCGCACAAGATCTACGCGGCGTTCCACGAAGCGACCAACACGAAGGGCGCGCCGACCGTCATCCTCGCGAAGACCATCAAGGGCTACGGGATGGGCGAGTCGGGCCAGGCGATGAACATCACGCACCAGCAGAAGAAGCTGCCGGTCGAGCAACTGAAGAAGTTCCGTGACCAGTTCCGTCTGCCGATCACCGACGAGCAGATCGCCGACGTGCCGTACCTGAAGTTCGAGGAAGGCTCGAAGGAACTCGAATACATGCGCCAGAAGCGCATGGACCTCGGCGGCTACCTGCCGCACCGCCGCGAGAAGGCGACGTCGCTGCCGGTGCCGGCGCTCGACGCGTTCGAGCCGCTGCTGAAGGGCACGGGCGAAGGCCGCGAGATCTCGACGACGATGGCGTTCGTGCGGATCCTGAACATCCTGCTGAAGGACAAGGCGCTCGGCAAGCGCGTCGTGCCGATCGTCCCGGACGAATCGCGTACGTTCGGCATGGAAGGCCTGTTCCGCCAGATCGGCATCTGGAACCAGGAAGGCCAGAAGTACGTGCCGGAAGATTCCGACCAGCTGATGTTCTACAAGGAATCGCAGACCGGCCAGATCCTGCAGGAAGGCATCAACGAAGCGGGCGGCATGTGCGACTGGATCGCGGCGGCGACGTCGTATTCGACGCACGGCGAGATCATGGTGCCGTTCTACATCTTCTATTCGATGTTCGGCTTCCAGCGCATCGGCGACCTCGCGTGGGCCGCGGGCGACATGCGTTCGCGCGGCTTCCTGCTGGGCGGTACCGCGGGCCGCACGACGCTGAACGGCGAAGGCCTGCAGCACGAAGACGGCCACTCGCTGCTGTGGGCGGCATCGGTGCCGAACTGCGTGAGCTACGACCCGACGTTCGGCTATGAACTCGCGGTGATCGTCCAGGACGGCCTGCGCCGCATGGTGCAGGACCAGGAAGACGTGTACTACTACATCACGGTGATGAACGAGAACTACGAGCACCCGGCGATTCCGCAGGGCGAGCACGTGGCGGCCGACATCATCAAGGGCATGTACGCGTTCAGGAAGGCCGACGCCGACAAGAAGGCGCCGCGCGTCCAGCTGCTCGGCGCGGGCACGATCTTCAACGAAGTGATCGCCGCCGCCGACCTGCTGAAGAACGACTGGGGTGTCGCCGCCGACCTGTGGAGCGTGCCGAGCTTCACCGAACTCGCGCGCGAAGGCCATCAGGTCGAGCGCTGGAACCTGCTCCATCCGACCGAGGAGCGTCGCCTGTCGCACGTGCAGAAGTGCCTGAAGGACACGCAGGGCCCGGTCATCGCATCGACCGACTACGTTCGTGCGCTGGTCGACCAGATCCGCGGCCAGATCGATCGCCGCTTCGTCGTGCTGGGCACCGACGGCTTCGGTCGTTCGGACACTCGCGAGAAGCTGCGTCACTTCTTCGAAGTCGACCGTCACTGGGTCACCGTCGCGGCGCTCAACGCGCTGGCCGACGAAGGCACGATCGAGCGCAAGGTGGTCGCGGACGCGATCGCCAAGTACAACCTCGATCCGTCCAAGCCCAATCCGATGACCGTTTAACGCACACGCCGTGTGATGCCGCGCGCCGCTCCCGCGGGGAGCGCGCGCGGCCATGGAGACAGAAACAGATGAGTCAAGCGATCGAAGTGAAGGTGCCGGATATCGGCGATTACAAGGACGTGCCGGTCATCGAGATCGGCGTGAAGGTCGGCGATACGGTCGAGCCCGAGCAGTCGCTCGTCACGCTCGAGTCGGACAAGGCGACGATGGACGTGCCGAGCCCGGTAGGCGGCGTCGTGAAGGAAATCAAGGTCAAGGTCGGCGATTCCGTGTCGGAAGGTTCGCTGATCGTCCTGCTCGAGGGCGGCGCGGGCGCGCAGGCGAACGGCGCGGCCGCGCCGGCCGCGGCTCCCGCTCCCGCTCCCGCAGCAGCGCCGGCACCGGCCGCCGCCGAGCCCGCTGCCGCACCGGCCGCGTCCGGCGGCACGCTCGAAGTGAAGGTGCCCGACATCGGCGACTACAAGGACGTCCCGGTGATCGAGATCGGCGTGAAGGTCGGCGACACGGTCGAGAAGGAACAGTCGCTCGTCACGCTCGAGTCGGACAAGGCGACGATGGACGTGCCGAGCCCGGCCGCCGGCGTCGTGAAGGACATCAAGGTCAAGGTGGGCGATTCGGTGTCGGAAGGCACGCTGATCGTGCTGCTCGAAGCCGCCGGCGCACCGGCTGCCGCCGCACCGCAGGCCAGCGCACCGGCTCCGGCCGCGGCCGCGCCGGCGCCTGCCGCCGCGCCGGCACCGGCGAAGGCTGCGCCGGCACCGGCTGCCGCCGCGCCGGCCCCGGCCGCCGCGCCGTCGGGCGAATATCGCGCCAGCCACGCATCGCCGTCGGTCCGCAAGTTCGCACGCGAACTCGGCGTCGAAGTCGCGCGCGTGCAGGGCTCGGGTCCGAAGGGCCGCATTACGAAGGAAGACGTCACGGGCTTCGTGAAGGGCGTGATGACGGGCCAGCGCGCGGCGCCGGCCGCGGCAGCCGCGCCGGCGGGCGGCGGCGAGCTGAACCTGCTGCCCTGGCCGAAGGTCGACTTCTCGAAGTTCGGCCCGTTCGAGGCGAAGCCGCTGTCGCGCATCAAGAAGATCTCGGGCGCGAACCTGCATCGCAACTGGGTGATGATCCCGCACGTCACGAACAACGACGAAGCGGACATCACCGAGCTCGAGGCGCTGCGCGTCCAGCTGAACAAGGAACACGAAAAGGCGGGCGTGAAGTTCACGATGCTCGCGTTCGTGATCAAGGCGGTCGTTGCCGCGCTGAAGAAATTCCCGACCTTCAACGCGAGCCTCGACGGCGACAACCTCGTGTTCAAGCAGTACTTCCACGTCGGTTTCGCGGCCGATACGCCGAACGGCCTCGTCGTGCCGGTGATCCGCGACGCGGACAAGAAGGGCCTCGTCGACATCGCGAAGGAAATGAGCGACCTCTCGAAGGCCGCGCGCGAAGGCAAGCTGAAGCCGGACCAGATGCAGGGCGGCTGCTTCTCGATTTCGTCGCTCGGCGGGATCGGCGGGACGAACTTCACGCCGATCATCAACGCACCGGAAGTGGCGATCCTCGGGTTGTCGCGCGGCCAGATGAAGCCGGTGTGGGACGGCAAGCAGTTCGTGCCGCGGCTCATGCTGCCGCTGTCGCTGTCGTATGACCATCGTGTCATCGATGGCGCGGAAGCCGCGCGGTTCAATGCGTATCTCGGAGCGTTGCTCGGGGATTTCCGTCGCATCATTCTTTGATGAGCGGGGTGGGGCTCGCGGGGGCGTGGTTTTGGGTTGGTTCTCCACGCACTTGTCGGTGAACCTGTTGCGCTAACGGTCTGCTAGCGTCGCCCCCGCGCGGGGCGGCGGTCACTTTTCTTTGTCTTCCAAAGAAAAGTAACCAAAAGAAAGGCGCGTCCTTGGGCGGACGGCAAAGGTGGTTCTGCCCAGGTTCGCTGTTTTTGTCAGGCCGTAGCCGTAGTCGGTTCTCTCGCGGGTTCCTCCCCCTCTGTCTGCAGTCAATCAAGAAGGGGACAGTCATGAGTCTCATCGAAGTCAAGGTTCCGGATATCGGCGATTTCAGCGGCGTCGATGTCATCGAAGTCAACGTCAAACCCGGCGACGTGATCGAAAAAGAGCAAACGCTCATCACGCTCGAATCCGATAAAGCCTCCATGGAAGTGCCCAGCGACGTCGCCGGCACCGTCAAGGAAGTCAAGGTCAAAGCCGGCGAGAAAGTCTCGCAAGGCACCGTCATCGCCATCGTCGAAGCGTCGGCAGGCGCAGCCGCGCCCGCTCCCGCGAAAACGCCCGAAGCGCCGAAGCCCGCAGCCGCCGCACCGGCTCCGGCCGCAGCCGCGCCCGCGCCGCAAGCCGGCAGCTACAGCGGCGCCGCCGACATCGAGTGCGACATGCTCGTGCTCGGCGCCGGCCCCGGCGGCTACTCGGCCGCGTTCCGCGCCGCCGACCTCGGCATGAAGACCGTACTCGTCGAGCGCTATTCGACGCTCGGCGGCGTGTGCCTGAACGTCGGCTGCATCCCGTCGAAGGCGCTGCTGCATACGTCGCTCGTCGTCGAGGAAGCCGCGGCGCTCGCGTCGCACGGCATCACGTTCGGCAAGCCGCAGGTCGATCTCGACAAGCTGCGCGACTTCAAGGGCGGCGTCGTCAAGAAACTGACGACCGGCCTCGCCGGCATGGCGAAGGCGCGCAAGGTCGAAGTGGTCACCGGCGTCGGCGCGTTCGTCGATCCGTTCCACATGGAAGTGCAGGGCGAAAACGGCAAGAAGGTCGTCAAGTTCAAGCAGGCGATCATCGCCGCGGGCTCGCAGGCCGTGAAGCTGCCGTTCATGCCCGAAGACCCGCGCGTCGTCGATTCGACGGGCGCGCTCGAACTGCGCCAACTGCCCAAGCGCATGCTCGTGATCGGCGGCGGCATCATCGGCCTCGAAATGGCGACGGTCTACTCGACGCTCGGCGCCGAGATCGACGTCGTCGAAATGATGGACGGCCTGATGATGGGCGCCGACCGCGATCTCGTGAAGGTCTGGGAAAAGTACAACGCGAAGCGCTTCGGCAACGTGATGCTGAAGACCAAGACGGTCGGCGCGGAAGCGAAGGAAGACGGCATCTACGTGAAGTTCGAGGGCGAGAAGGCGCCGGCGGAAGCGCAGCGCTACGACCTCGTGCTCGTCGCGGTGGGCCGCAGCCCGAACGGCAAGAAGATCGGTGCCGACAAGGCGGGCGTCGCGGTCACGGATCGCGGCTTCATCGACGTCGACAAGCAGATGCGCACGAACGTGCCGCACATCTTCGCGATCGGCGATATCGTCGGCCAGCCGATGCTCGCGCACAAGGCCGTGCATGAGGGCCACGTCGCCGCGGAAGCCGCGCACGGCGAAAAGGCGTACTTCGACGCACTGCAGATCCCGTCGGTGGCCTACACCGATCCGGAAGTGGCGTGGGCCGGCAAGACCGAGGATCAATGCAAGGCCGAAGGCATCAAGTACGGCAAGGCCGTGTTCCCGTGGGCCGCTTCGGGCCGCGCGATCGCGAACGGCCGCGACGAAGGCTTCACGAAGCTGATCTTCGACGAGGAAACCCATCGCGTGATCGGCGGTGCGATCGTCGGCCTGAACGCGGGCGACCTGATCAGCGAAGTGTGTCTCGCGGTCGAAATGGGCGCGGACGCGGAAGACATCGGCAAGACGATCCACCCGCACCCGACGCTCGGCGAATCGGTCGGCATGGCCGCCGAGCTGTATGAAGGCGTCTGTACGGACCTGCCGCCGCAACGCAAGAAGTAACGCGACCGGCACGGCCGGCTGCGCGCCGGCCTCGAAACAACGCCGCCGCCCGGGCAAACCGGGCGGCGGCGTTTTGTTTTGCCTGGCGCGCGACAGCGCTCGAAGGCGACGGGCCGTTGCCGCCCGCGCACGCTGCCGCGCCAGAAACGAAAAAGCCGCGCTGGGCGCGGCTCTTTCAGGAGCAGGGGACGCTTACGCGGCCGGCTTGCTCGAACGACGTGCGGCAGCGGCGGTTGCGGCCTTCGTTGCGACGGCAGCAGCGGCGTTGAAGTTCGTTTCAGCGATTTCCACCGCTTGCTTCGTGGCCTTCTGAACCGTTTCGTACGTGGTGTTCGCAGCGTTCAGTGCCGACTTCAGGGCGGCGACAGCCGTTTCCGAACCGGCCGGGGCGTTCTTCGCGACGTTGTCGACGAGTGCCTGGACCTTCTTGTTCTGCTCGTCGAATTGCGCTTCGGCGACCTTCGCGAACTCGGCTTGCGTCGACGAGGCGATTTCGTACAGGTGACGGCCGTACGACAGCACCTTTTCCGCGACCGGCTGCGACAGGCTCGCTTGCAGCGCGATCAGTTCCTGCGCGTCCTTCACCGACAGCAGACGCTGCGCGTTTTCCTGGCCTTCGGCCAGCGTCGACTTCACGACTTGCAGGTTGAGTTCGATCAGCTTTTCGACGCCTTCGAACGCCTTGGTCGTCAGACCGAACAGGCTTTCGAGGTTGGCTTTTTGGGCGGCGGCGATTTGCTCGGGGGTCAGCAAGGACATGTCAGGCTCCTGAAAAGCGATCGCGTCGATCGCAGGATAAAGGGCACTACGCTGGGGAACTTCGGCGCCGCGTGCTTTGTGCAACGCAGCAATGAGGCCTATTTTAGGGCAGAGGGCACGGATGTCAAGCATTTTTTGTGCGTTGCACAATCGCGACAAATTATCGATAAAACAACGAGTTATCGCGCCCGTTCGGAATCGGTTTCATACGTGTTCCCACATGGTGCGCACGGCGGCGGGGCAAACGCGCCGCACCATGATCACGCACAGGTAAACCTGACAGGCCCATGGAACGTTATCCTTCTGTTCCTGTCGAAAAACGCGCCGTTTCGATGCGCGTGCCGTGGCGACGTGCCGCCGTCACGGTCGAGACCGGCGCCCTGGGCACGCCGAGCACCGGATACGTACTTTCCCCGCTTTAAATTGCCTCCGAAGTGACGTTATCTCAATTAACCGCGTGGTAATCGGGAGACGGGCGCTGTCGGGCAGTGCATCCCATCGATTTTTTCGATGGGAGCGGAAGAGTCGATTGGCCGGAGTTTGGCCGACTCTTACATTCCGGTTTAAAGACGATCGGTAAGTGCCTAATATTGCTCTTTTTTTCAGCTTTAACTACACTTGCGGAAACCTCCCGCCCGCTTTGTCCAGACCCCAATGAAAGCCGAATCGTTTTCACCGCGCAGATTGTTGCAGAGCATGACGCTCGGCACCGCTGTGTCGGTCGCAGTCGCGTTGCTGGCGACCACCGCGTCCGTCACGCCTGCTGACGCCTTCGCCGCCACTGCGAAGACCCAAGCCGCCAAGAAAAAGGCCGTCGCTCCTGCTTCGTCAGCGAAGAAGAAGTCGGCCAGGGCGACCTCCGACAAATCCGCCAAGGTCGCCGACGCCGATGCGCCGCGCGCGAAGGCGTCGCGAAAGCGCGTGACGCTCGCGGCGAACAACCTGCATGGCGGCCATCGCGGCGCGGTGCGCAAGGTCGCGTTCCAGCCGCGCCGTCCGACGGTCGGCCAGGCGTTCGGCCTGCACGACACGCCCGACGCGCTCGCGCTGCGCTCGAGCGTCGCGTACGTCGTCGACCAGAATTCCGGCGAGCCGCTGTTCGACAAGAATTCACACGCGGTCGTGCCGATCGCGTCGATCTCGAAGCTGATGACGGCAATGGTCGTGCTCGACTCGAAGTCGCCGATGACCGATCAGCTCGAAGTCACCGACGAAGACCGCGACTACGAGAAGGGCACGGGCTCGCGCCTGTCGGTCGGCTCGGTGCTGTCGCGCGAGGACATGCTGCACATCGCGCTGATGGCGTCGGAAAACCGCGCGGCCGCCGCGCTGTCGCGCTACTACCCGGGCGGCCGTCCGGCGTTCATCGCGGCGATGAACGCGAAGGCGAAGTCGCTCGGCATGACCGATACGCATTTCGAGAATTCGACCGGCCTGTCGAGCTCGAACGTGTCGAGCGCGCGCGATCTCGTGAAGATGGTCAATGCGGCGTACCAGTACCCGATGATCCGCCAGTTCTCGACCGATCGTACCTACGAGGTGTACACGGGCAAGCGCAATCTCGTCTACAACAGCACCAACGCGCTGATCCGCGGCAACGGTTCGTGGGACATCGGCCTGCAGAAGACGGGCTTCATCAACGAAGCGGGCGAATGCCTCGTGATGCAGGCGACGATTCACGGCCGGCCGATGGTGATGGTGCTGCTCGATTCGTTCGGCAAGTACTCGCGTTTCGCCGATGCCTCGCGCCTGCGCAACTGGCTCGACGCCGGCGGCGGCGAGCGCCTGACGGCGGCCAACACGCCGAGCGGCGGTACCTGATCGCGTGCGGTGGTTTGCCGCCGTACCGTACCGGTCGCCGCAACGAAAAGCCCCGCAATCGCGGGGCTTTTTTTGTCTGGGAACCGCCGCCGAACCTGGCCGACGGCGCGGCTTACGCCTGCCGCTGCAGCCCGTCCACGTCCTTCGCGGGCGCCGGCCGGTAGCCGAGCGATTCGGAGATGGTGAGCGCCGTCCGGCTCAACTGGCCGAGCCACGCGTCCTGCAGCCGGTCGGCCGGCGCCGACAGCGACAGGCCCGCGACGAGCTTGCCCGAATCGTCGTAGATGCCGGCCGCGATGCAGCGCACGCCGAGTTCGAGCTCTTCGTTGTCGCGCGCGCACGATTGCTGGCGGACGATCGTCAGCTCACGCTCGAGCTTCGCGATATCGGTGATGCTGTTCTGCGTATGACCGGACAGCCCCGTGCGCGTCGCATACGCACGCACGCGCGACGTTTCGTCGGCCGCGAGGAACAGCTTGCCGACCGACGTGAGGTGCAGCGGCGCGCGACCGCCGATCGCGCGGACGACCTGCATCCCCGAGCGCTCGGAGTACGCGCGCTCGATGTAGACGATCTCGTCGCCCTGGCGCACCGACAGGTTCACGGTCTGCCCGGTGAGGCGGTGCAGCTCGCGCATCGGCATCAGCGCCGCGTCGCGCACCGACAGGCGCGCCTTCACGAGATTGCCGAGCTCGAGCAGCCGCATGCCGAGGCGGTAGGTGCCGGGATCGGAGCGGTCGACGAGGCGGCAGGTCACCATGTCGTTGAGGATGCGGTGCGCGGTCGACGGGTGCAGCTCCGTGCGCTGCGCAAGTTCCTTCAGGCTGACGGGGTCACTGTGCGCGGCGAGCGCGTCCAGCAACCGCATCATGCGTTCGATCACCTGGATCGACGTTTTTGAATCCGGGGTGGGTTGGCTCATGTCGGGGGAGGAATCGGTTGACGCGGCAAGCGGTATTGGATCGATTGTATCTCGTATCGTGAAAAAAGCGAACGCCGTTCGAGGAAGTCCTCGTTTCGCGCATCGCGGGCTTGCGCGGGGGCCGGCGTTGGTCTTGCCGGACAAACGTCGGATAATGAGAGCCGTTTTCTCGAAGGAGCACGTATGCGAGTCGGTTTGTTCGTGACCTGCCTGGTCGACCTGATGCGCCCCGAAATCGGCTTTTCGGCGCTCAAGCTGATTCGCGACGCCGGCTACGAGGTGGTCGTGCCGCCCGCGCAGACCTGCTGCGGCCAGCCGGCCTACAACTCGGGCGACCGCGCGCTCGCGCGCGACCTCGCGGAAAAGACGCTGCGCGAGTTCGAGCCGTTCGATTACGTCGTCGCCCCGTCCGGTTCGTGTGGCGGGATGATCCGCGCGCACTACGCCGATCTGTTCCGCGACGATCCCGAGCTGATGGGGTGCTACACGCGGTTCCAGCAGAAAGTTTACGAACTGACCGATTTCCTCGCGAACGTCGCGAAGGTGTCGCTGGCGCCGGGCGAATTCGCCGGGCCGGTCACCTATCACGATTCGTGCTCGGGGCTGCGCGAGCTCGGCGTGAAGGCGCAGCCGCGCGCGCTGCTCGCGCAGCGCGGCGTGGCCGTCACCGAGATGAAGGACTGCGAGCACTGTTGCGGCTTCGGCGGCACGTTCTCGGTGAAATACGGCGACATCTCGGCGGCCATCGCGGATGAAAAATGCGCGAACGTGCGCGCGTCGGGCGCGGCCACGGTGGTGCTCGGCGATCTCGGCTGCATGCTGAACATCGAAGGGCGGTTGCGCCGCACCGGCGACCGCGACACGCGCGTGCTGCACGTCGCGCAGGTGCTGGCGGGCGACGTCTGACGCCCGGTTCCGCTCACTTTTCCCCGATACCGCGATGCAAGTCCAATCGATGCATTTCAAGGCGCGCGCCGGCCAGAAGCTGGCCGACCAGCGCTTGCAGCAGAACCTGAAGAAGCTGTCGACGAAGTTCGTGTCCGCGCGCGCCGACGCGATGACCATGATCGACTTCCCGGCCACGCGCGCCGCGCTGAAAGCGCGCCGCAATCGCGCGCTCGAGAATCTCGACGTGTGGCTCGAGGCGTTCGAGCGCGAGGCGACGCGGCGCGGCACGACGGTGCTGTTCGCCGAAACGACCGCGGACGCCGCGCGGCTCGTGGCCGACATCGCGCGCCGGCACGACGTGAGGAAGGTCATCAAGACCAAGTCGATGGTGTCCGAGGAAATGCGCCTGAACGCGGTGCTCGCCGAGATGGGCGTGCAGTCGATCGAGACGGACCTCGGCGAATACATCCTGCAGATCAACGACAACGAGCCGCCGAGCCACATCATTGCGCCCGTCGTGCACAAGGACAAGGACGAGATCGCCGACCTGTTCGCGCGCACGCATGGGCGCGAGCGGCTCACCGAGATCCCGGACATGACGCGTGAGGCGCGCGAGGTGCTGCGCCCGCATTTCATGTCGGCCGACATGGGCGTGACGGGCGGCAACTTCGTGATCGCCGAAACGGGTTCGGTCGCGATCGTGACGAACGAAGGGAACGAGGGCATGTGCACGGTGATGCCGCGCGTGCATGTCGCGGTGACGGGCATCGAGAAGGTGCTGCCGACCCTCGAGGATCTCGCGACCGCGATGCGGTTGCTGCCGCGTTCCGCGACCGGGCAGAAGACGTCGAACTATTTCTCGCTGCTGACCGGGCCGCGCGGGCCCGGCGACGAGGACGGCCCCGAGCACAACTACGTGGTGCTCGTCGACGGCGGCCGCACGGGCCTGATCGGCGGCGAATTCCAGGAGATGCTGCGCTGCATCCGCTGCGGCGCGTGCATGAACCATTGCCCGGTGTACCAGAAGGTCGGCGGTCATGCGTACGGATGGGTCTATCCGGGGCCGATGGGATCGGTGCTGACGCCGAGCTACGTCGGGCTCGAGCGCACGCTCGACCTGCCGCAGGCGGCGACGCTGTGCGGTGAATGCGACAGCGTGTGCCCGGCCGGGATTCCGTTGTCGCACCTGTTGCGCACGTTGCGCGAGAAGCAGGTCGAGCGCCATCTGCGGCCGTGGCGCGAACGCGCGGCGCTCGCCGCGTGGGGGTTCTTCGCCCGGCGCCCGATGCTGTATGCGCTGACGACCAAACTCGCGGTGCGCGTCCTCGAACGGCTGGGCGGCGACGGCGGCATGCTGCGGCGCCTGCCGATGATGGGCGGCTGGATGGATACGCGCGACATGCCGACACCGACCGGGCGCACGTTCCGCGAGTTGTACGCGGCGTCGCAAAGTCACCTCGGCTGACACTGTTCAGCGCGCGGCAACAGTGCGTTCGCTATTTGCATATTTATCTTGATAGATGCGGTCTATAGAATCTCGTCTGTAGTCCCCGGAATCGGGTTTCGGGGTACGAGGTCAACG
The DNA here is from genome assembly GCF_001729305.1 of Burkholderia sp. A2. Taxonomy (NCBI): domain Bacteria; kingdom Pseudomonadati; phylum Pseudomonadota; class Betaproteobacteria; order Burkholderiales; family Burkholderiaceae; genus Burkholderia; species Burkholderia sp. A2. The sequence goes on from NZ_LZXX01000160.1 coordinate 51,191, forward strand.
AGGTCCGCATCATGAAAAAGACAATATCGATGTACTGGCCGCTGGCAATCGTGGTTCCGCTGGCAGCGGTTGCCTATCTGCATGCGATGGCCGATGCGCCGTCGCGCGGCCCGCTCGCGGTTCACCAGGCGTCCGCCGAACTGGCGCGCGCGGTGTCGTTCGGGCTGGTCGGCGACGCCGCCCAGCCGCTGCCGGCGGCATCCGGCGACATGGCGCTCGCTGCGCCGAAGGCGCTGTAATGCATGGCGCCGTCGCTTCGCGCGGCGGCGCGATGTCGGCCGCCTTTGTATAATGGCGCGTTCTTCTCCCACGCGGTTCGCCGCGGCTTCCCGATAGTGCGATGACGCGCGTTGCGATCTGTTTCGTCTGTCTCGGCAACATCTGCCGTTCGCCCACCGCGGAGGGCGTGATGCGCCACCAGGTCGATGCGGCCGCACTGGCCGACCGGATCGCGATCGATTCGGCCGGCACCGGCGACTGGCACGTGGGCGAACCGCCGGATACGCGTGCGCAGGCGGCGGCCCGCAGCCGCGGCTACGATCTGTCGGCGCTGCGCGCGCGGCAGGTGAGCGTGGCGGATTTCGAGCGTTTCGACCTGCTGCTCGCGATGGACGAAGCGAATCTCGCCGAGCTGCGCCGCCGCTGCCCACCGCAGCATCGCGACAAGGTGCGCCTGCTGATGGAATTCGCGCCGGGCGCGACCGAAACCGAAGTGGCCGATCCGTATTTCGGCGGCGCGCAGGGCTTCGAGCAGGTGCTCGATCAAATCGAGCGCGCATGCGCGGGCCTGCTGGAGACGCTCCGCGCGCGCACCGCGCACTGACCGCGCGCTATTCAGCGGTCTGCGAATACCCTTTCAAAGGCATGGATACTTGACTAAAAACGTCAAATATTTATACTTGACCAAAATCGTCAAGATTGCAGTCCCCTAGACACCATGAGACTCACCACCAAAGGCCGTTTCGCCGTCACGGCGATGATTGACTTGGCACTGCGCCAGGAGCAGGGCCCGGTGACGCTTGCAGGCATCAGCCAGCGCCAGCGGATTTCGCTCTCGTATCTCGAACAGCTGTTCGGCAAGCTGCGCAGGCATGAAATCGTCGAATCCGTGCGCGGCCCGGGCGGCGGCTACAACCTCGCGCGTCGCGCGCAGGACGTCACCGTTGCCGACATCATCATCGCGGTCGATGAACCGCTCGACGCCACGCAGTGCGGCGGCAAAGGCACGTGCGACGGCTCGAAGCAGCCCGACGGCCATTGCATGACGCACGAGCTGTGGTCCACGCTCAACCAGAAGATGGTCGAATACCTCGATTCGGTGTCGCTGCAGGATCTCGTCGATCAGCAGCGCGCACGCGAGGGCGCCCCTGCGGTGCTGCGCGACCGGCGCGCGCCGGAGCCCGTCGCCGCACCGGCCGAGCCCGTGCGCACGATGCCGCTCGGCCCCAATTCGGTGTTCAACATCGCGAGTTCGTGAGCGCGAAGGCGCCCGCCATACCCCATAACGCACATAGTCCCTGCATAGAATACCCGGAGCGACAGATGACCCAAGAGACTCTCCACCTGCCCATCTACATGGATTACAGCGCGACGACGCCCGTCGATCCGCGCGTGGTCGACAAGATGGTGCCGTACCTGCGCGAGCAGTTCGGCAACCCGGCGTCGCGCAGCCATGCCTACGGCTGGGACGCGGAGCGCGCGGTCGAGGAGGCGCGCGAGCAGGTGGCCGCGCTCGTGAACGCCGATCCGCGCGAGATCATCTGGACGTCGGGCGCCACCGAGTCGGACAACCTCGCGATCAAGGGCGCCGCGAACTTCTACAAGGGCAAGGGCAAGCACATCATCACGGTGAAGACCGAGCACAAGGCCGTGCTCGACACGTGCCGCGAGCTCGAGCGCGACGGTTTCGAAGTCACCTATCTCGACGTGAAGGACGACGGCCTGATCGACCTCGACGTGTTCAAGGCCGCGCTGCGCCCGGACACGATTCTCGTGTCGGTGATGCACGTGAACAACGAGATCGGCGTGATCCAGGACATCGAGACGATCGGTGAAATCTGCCGCGAGAAGGGCATCGTGTTCCACGTCGATGCCGCGCAGTCGACCGGCAAGGTCGCGATCGACCTCGCGAAGCTGAAGGTCGACCTGATGTCGTTCTCGGCGCACAAGACCTACGGCCCGAAGGGCATCGGCGCGCTGTACGTGCGTCGCAAGCCGCGCGTGCGCATCGAAGCGCAGATGCACGGCGGCGGTCACGAGCGCGGGATGCGGTCGGGCACGCTGGCGACGCACCAGATCGTCGGCATGGGCGAAGCGTTCCGCATCGCGCGCGAGGAAATGGCGACGGAGAACGAGCGCATCCGCATGCTGCGCGACAAGCTGCTGCGCGGCCTGTCGCAGATCGAGGAAACCTACGTGAACGGCGACATGGATCGCCGTGTCCCGCACAACCTGAACATCAGCTTCAACTTCGTCGAAGGCGAGTCGCTGATCATGGCGATCAAGGACGTCGCGGTGTCGTCGGGGTCCGCGTGCACGTCGGCGTCGCTGGAGCCGTCGTACGTGCTGCGCGCGCTCGGCCGCAACGACGAGCTCGCGCACAGCTCGATCCGCTTCACGGTGGGCCGCTTCACGACGGAGCAGGAAGTCGACTTCGTGGTCGATCTGCTGAACAGCAAGATCGCGAAGCTGCGCGAGCTGTCGCCGCTCTGGGAAATGCACCAGGAAGGCATCGATCTGTCGACGATCGAATGGGCCGCACACTGATACCGCATTGAATGCAACCGCGGGCGGATTGACGCACGCAGACGTAACGAGTCAAGGAGTCTGAGTCATGTCTTACAGCAACAAGGTTCTGGATCACTACGAAAACCCGCGCAACGTCGGTTCGTTCGCGAAGGACGACGACACGGTCGGCACGGGCATGGTCGGCGCGCCGGCATGCGGCGACGTGATGAAGCTGCAGATTCGTGTCGGCGCGGACGGCGTGATCGAAGACGCGAAGTTCAAGACCTACGGTTGCGGTTCGGCGATCGCATCGAGCTCGCTCGTCACCGAATGGGTGAAGGGCAAGACGCTCGACGAGGCACTGTCGATCAAGAACACGCAGATCGCCGAGGAACTCGCGCTGCCGCCGGTGAAGATTCACTGCTCGATCCTCGCGGAAGACGCGATCAAGGCAGCCGTGGCCGACTACAAGAAGCGCCACGACACCAAGGAAAGCGATCAGGCAGCAGCCTGAACGGCATCGAGCGGCTAGGGAAGGAAACGCGGCGGGCCCCGGCGGCGCGCCGCGGCAAGGACATCATGGCAATTACACTGACCGAAAAAGCAGCACAGCACGTGCAGAAATACCTCGTCCGTCGCGGCAAGGGTGTGGGCCTGCGGCTTGGCGTTCGCACGACCGGGTGCTCGGGGCTCGCATACAAGCTCGAGTATGTCGACGAGCTGGCTCCCGAGGATCAGGTGTTCGAGAGCCATGGCGTGAAGGTCGTCGTCGATCCGAAGAGCCTCGCCTATATCGACGGCACCGAGCTCGACTTCGCCCGCGAAGGCCTGAACGAAGGGTTCAAGTTCAACAACCCGAACGTGAAGGACGAGTGCGGGTGCGGGGAATCGTTCCGCGTGTGACGCGGCTCCCTCCGCGCGATGCGGGCAACAGGCGGCACGGGCCGCCTTTTTAATGTGCGGCGTTTGCCGCGCGACGAACCGGAATTGAACGCGACGATGGTTTCGCTGAAAGACAGCCATTTCGACCTGTTTCATCTGCCGGCGCAATTCGCGCTCGACGAGACGGCGCTCGACGCCGCCTATCGGACGGTGCAGACGCAGGTGCACCCGGACCGCTTCGCGGCGGCCGGCGATGCGCAAAAGCGCATCGCGATGCAATGGGCCACCCGCGCGAACGAGGCGTACCGCACGCTGCGCGATCCGCTGAAGCGCGCGTCCTATCTGCTGTCGCTGCGCGGCGTCGACATCGGCGCGGAAAACAACACGGCGATGGAGCCCGCCTTCCTGATGCAGCAGATGGAATGGCGCGAGGGCATCGAGGATGCCGCGGCCGCCCGCAACGTCGACGCGCTCGATGCGCTCCTCGCCGAGTTGCGCGACGAGAAGCGCGTGCGCGTCGAGCGCCTCGGCACGCTGCTCGACAGCGGTGCGGACCAGGCCGCCGCGGAAGCCGTGCGTCAGCTGATGTTCATCGAACGGGTCGCGTCGGAAGTGGGCGCGCAGATCGAGCGCCTCGAAACTTAACCGCGTGCCTTGCGGCACGCGCAGCAAACGGGCCGAGCGCCCGAACGAACCAAGATGGCTTTACTGCAAATTTCCGAACCGGGCATGGCGCCGGCGCCGCACCAGCGGCGACTCGCCGTCGGGATCGATCTCGGCACGACGAACTCGCTCGTCGCCGCCGTGCGCAACAGCGTGCCCGAAGTCCTGCCGGACGAAGCGGGCCGCGTGCTGCTGCCGTCGGTGGTCCGTTACCTCGAGAAGGGCGGCCGCCGCATCGGCTACGAAGCGAAGGAGCAGGCCGCGACCGATCCGCGTAACACGATCGTGTCGGTCAAGCGCTTCATGGGTCGCGGCAAGGCCGAGGTCGAAGGCGCGGCGAACGCGCCGTACGAATTCGTCGACGCGCCGGGCATGGTGCAGATCCGCACGATCGACGGCGTGAAGAGCCCGGTCGAAGTGTCGGCCGAGATTCTCGCGACGCTGCGTTATCGCGCGGAAGACACGCTCGGCGACGAGCTGGTCGGCGCGGTGATCACGGTGCCCGCGTATTTCGACGATGCACAGCGCCAGGCGACCAAGGATGCCGCGCGCCTCGCCGGCCTCAACGTGCTGCGCCTGCTGAACGAACCGACCGCCGCGGCGATCGCCTACGGCCTCGACAATGCGGCCGAAGGCCTTTACGCGGTATACGATCTTGGCGGCGGCACGTTCGACCTGTCGATCCTGAAGCTGACGAAGGGCGTGTTCGAGGTGCTGGCCGCGGGCGGCGATTCCGCGCTCGGCGGCGACGATTTCGACCACGCGCTGTTCGGTCACGTGCTCGCGCAGGCCGGTATCGACGCGAAGACGCTCGCGCCCGAGGACGTCCGCCTGCTGCTCGACCGCGTGCGCGTGCTGAAGGAAGCGCTGTCGTCGGCACCCGAGGCCGCACTCGACGTGACGTTGTCGAGCGGCGCGCATCTCGTGCAGACGATTTCGCACGACACGTTCGCGTCGCTCGTCGAGCCGCTCGTGCAGCGCACGCTCACGCCGACCCGCAAGGCGCTGCGCGATGCGCAGGTCACGCCGGCCGACATCAAGGGCGTCGTGCTCGTCGGTGGCGCGACGCGCATGCCGGTGATCCGCGACGCGGTCGCCAGATATTTCGGCCAGCCGCCGCTCGTGAACCTCGATCCGGACCAGGTCGTCGCACTTGGCGCGGCGATCCAGGCCGATCTGCTCGCGGGCAATCGCGGCACCGGCGACGACTGGCTGCTGCTCGACGTGATTCCGTTGTCGCTCGGTGTCGAGACGATGGGCGGCCTCGTCGAGAAGATCATTCCGCGCAACTCGACGATTCCGATCGCGCGCGCGCAGGAATTCACGACCTTCAAGGACGGCCAGACCGCGATGGCGATCCACGTCGTGCAGGGCGAGCGTGAGCTCGTCGCCGACTGCCGGTCGCTCGCGCGCTTCGAGCTGCGCGGCATTCCGCCGATGACGGCGGGCGCCGCGCGCATTCGCGTGACCTATCAGGTCGACGCGGACGGCCTGCTGTCGGTGTTTGCACGCGAGCAGTTGTCGGGCGTCGAGGCGTCGGTCGTCGTGAAGCCGTCGTACGGCCTCGCCGACGACGACATCGCGAAGATGCTGGAAGACAGCTTCAAGACCGCCGAAATCGACATGCGCGCCCGTGCGCTGCGCGAAGCGCAGGTCGAGGCCGAGCGGATGCTCGAGGCGACGCAGGCCGCGCTGGCGGCCGATGGCGAACTGCTCGAGGCCGACGAGCGCGCGCAGGTCGACGCGCTGGCCGCGGCGCTGCGCACGGTCGCGCAGGGCGACGATACGCATGCGATCGAAGCGGCGACCAAGGCGCTGGCCGACGGGACCGACGAATTCGCGGCGCGCCGGATGGACAAGAGCATCAAGCGCGCGCTGTCGGGTCGCCGGCTCGACGAGATCTGAACCTACGAACCGCGCATCGGCCGGCAACGGCCCGCGCGATGATGAACGTGCGGCGCATGGCGCCGCACCCTGACTGACGGAACGAACATGCCTCAACTGGTGGTGCTGCCTCACGTCGAACTGTGCCCGGACGGCGCGGTGATCGACGCGACGCCCGGCAAGAGTATCTGCGACAACCTGCTCGATCACGGGATCGAGATCGAGCATGCATGCGAGAAGTCGTGTGCATGCACGACGTGCCACGTGGTGATCCGCGAAGGCTTCAACGATCTGGCGCCGTCCGAGGAGGACGAGGACGATCTGCTGGACAAGGCGTGGGGCCTCGAGCCGACGTCGCGCCTGTCGTGCCAGGCGATCGTGAGGGAAGATTCGGACCTGGTGGTCGAGATCCCGAAGTACTCGATCAACCACGCGAAGGAAAATCACTGACAGGAACCGGAGGCAGGCGATGAAATGGACCGATTCGCGTGAAATAGCCATTGCGCTGGCGGACAAGCACCCGGACATCGACCCGCAGCGGATCAACTTCGTCGACCTGCGCCAGTGGGTGCTCGAACTCGACGGCTTCAATGACGATCCGGCGCACTCCGGCGAGAAGATCCTCGAGGCGATCCAGGCACACTGGATCGACGAATCGGATTTCGACGACGAGGACTGACCGGCCGGGGCGTGCACGGTAACGATGCACGCCGCGCCAATGAAAAACGGCTCGCGAGCGCTTTGCTCGCGAGCCGTTTTCGTTTTGAGCGAACTGCCCGCGCACGACACGCAGGCAGCGGCCGCCGGTGATTACACCATCGGCGTTAAGCGCCGACCAGCGTGCCGTTCTCGATCCGCACACGCTGGCCCTGGCCGAACGGCGGCGGGTTGCGGTACGTGAACGTGCGCGTCGCGCCGCTTTCCATCTGCACTTGCACCTGATAGTCGGTTTCCGCGCGAACCTGCTTCTCGACCTGGTTGCCGGCGAGCCCGCCGCCCAGCGCGCCGATGATCGTCATCGCGGTGCGGCCGTTGCCGTTGCCGAACTGGTTGCCGAGCAGGCCGCCGGCCGCCGCGCCGCCCACGGCGCCGATCCCCGAGCTCTGGCCCGGCGTGCGCGTCTGCGTGATCGAGACGACCGTGCCGCAGCTCTGGCAGTAGGTCTGCGCAGGCGCCGACGGCTGCTGCGCGTATTGCGGCGGCTGCGGGGCGGTCGTGTGACGGCGGTGCGGCGTAGCCGGGCGCGGCGCCGGCTTCGGCTCGGCCTGCGCGACGGCCGCCTTCTGCTGCGCGGCCGCCTGTTCCGCTGCCTGCCGCTGCGCTTGCGCGGCCAGCGCGGCGCTGGCGGCCGCGGCCGTATCGACGGCCGGCTGCGACGCGATCAGCGCGGCCTGGGTCTGGCCGTTCTGCTCGTTGCTGCTGGTGGCTTTCGGGAAGACGCCCGTGATCGCTGCCGTCGCCGCGAGGCTGGCGACGATGACGGCGCCGGCCGCGGTGGCGATCAGCGGGTGGAGGCGTTGCTTTTGCGGCGTGGTCTGATTCTGGTTGTCCATTTTGTTCTCCAAGGTCGATCCGGATCGGCGCACGGCGCCGCAGCAGGATCCCACGCTCGGGAGCGAGCAGACTCGGCGTTCCGGCGCCTCGTTCTGGTCCCGTGGTCATGCGTGGTGACGCAACAGGAGTGTCGTCCACGGCCGGGCGGTGCGCCGTATCAAGGTGTAACGAATTGCAGCGGGGCATGGGCGGACGTTTCCGGGAAAACCCGGAGAAGCGCGTCGCCGCGAGGGAATAAAAGGGGGGAGGATCGTAGGCCGGCGGACGCCGGCTGGCGGGATTTACGCGTCGTTACAAACCCGACGCGTGCGCGCCACGGGGGGCGGCGCACACGCGGGGGCGGCCGTCAGTCTTCGCGGCGCAGGTGCGGGAACAGCAGCACGTCGCGGATCGTCGGGCTGTCGGTCAGCAGCATCACCAGACGGTCGATGCCGATCCCGCAACCGCCGGTCGGCGGCATCCCGTATTCGAGCGCGCGGATGTAGTCGGCGTCGAAGAACATCGCTTCCTCGTCGCCCGCATCCTTCTGCTCGACCTGCTTCTTGAAGCGCGCGGCCTGGTCTTCCGGATCGTTCAGCTCCGAGAAGCCGTTCGCGATCTCGCGGCCGGTCATGAACAGCTCGAAACGCTCGGTGATGCCCGGCACCGTATCCGATGCGCGTGCGAGCGGCGACACCTCGATCGGGTAGTCGATGATGTAGGTCGGCTCCCACAGTTGCGATTCCGCGGTTTCCTCGAACAGCGCGAGCTGCAGCGCGCCGATGCCTGCATTCAGGAAGGCCGGTTGCGACACGTCGACGCCGAGGCGCTTCAGTTCGGTGCGCAGGAACGCGTCGTCCGACAGCTGGCCGTCGGTGTAGTCGGGTGCGTACTTCTGGATCGCCTGCGTGATCGTCAGGCGATGGAACGGCTTCGCGAGGTCGAGCTCGCGGCCCTGGTACTGGATCGTCGCGGTGCCGAGCGCATCGATCGCCGCCTGGCGGATCAGTTGCTCGGTGAAGTCCATCAGCCAGCGGTAGTCGGTGTACGCGGCGTAGAACTCCATCATCGTGAATTCCGGGTTGTGACGCGGCGACACGCCTTCGTTCCGGAAATTGCGGTTGATCTCGAACACGCGCTCGAAGCCGCCGACGATCAGGCGCTTCAGGTACAGCTCCGGCGCGATGCGCAGGAACATCTGCATGTCGAGCGCATTGTGATGCGTGACGAACGGCTTCGCGGCCGCGCCGCCCGGGATCGGGTGCAGCATCGGCGTCTCGACTTCCATGAACTCGGCGTTGTCCATGAACTTGCGGATCGACGCGATCGTCTTCGTGCGGGCGCGGAACGTGTCGCGCGTTTCCGGCGTGACGATCAGGTCGACGTAGCGCTGGCGGTAGCGCATTTCCTGGTCGGACAGACCGTGGAACTTGTCCGGCAGCGGACGCAGCGCCTTCGACAGCAGGCGCAGTTCCTTGCACTGGACCGACAGCTCGCCCTTGTTGGTGCGGAACAGCACGCCGCGCGCGGCGACGATGTCGCCGAGGTCCCACTTCTTGAACGCGTCGTAGGTGTCGGCGCCGACGTCGTTCGGCGTCACGAAGAACTGGATCTGGCCCGACCCGTCCTGCACCGTCGCGAAGCTCGCCTTGCCCATCACGCGCTTGAGCATCATGCGGCCGGCGACCGACACCTCGACCGGATTCGCTTCGAGCGCGGCCTTGTCCGAATCGGCGAATCTGGCCTGCAGGTCGGCTGCGTGGTGCTCGGGCCGGAAATCGTTCGGATAGGCGACGCCTTGCTCGCGCAACGCGCGCAGCTTCTCGCGGCGCTCGGCGATGATCTGGTTGTCGTCCGCCGTGACGGCGGGCTGCGTTTGGGTCGGTTCGGTCATGATGGTCGGAATTCGGAGTGGGGTGCGGCAACGCAAACGGGAAGGGCGGCGCGGGCCGGCCGCGCCGCGGCGCTTACACGCCCTGTTTGAGGCTCGCGCTGATGAAGTCGTCGAGATCGCCGTCGAGCACCGCCCGCGTGTTGCTCATTTCGACGTTCGTGCGCAGGTCCTTCACGCGGCTCTGGTCGAGCACGTACGAGCGGATCTGGTGGCCCCAGCCCACATCGGTCTTGCTCGATTCGAGCTTGTCCTGCTCGGCCTGGCGCTTGCGCATTTCGACTTCGTACAGGCGCGACTTCAGCATCGCCATCGCTTCGGCGCGGTTGCGGTGCTGCGAGCGGTCGTTCTGGCACTGCACGACGATGCCGGTCGGCATGTGCGTGATCCGCACCGCGGAGTCGGTCTTGTTGATGTGCTGGCCACCCGCGCCGGATGCGCGGTACGTGTCGATGCGCAGGTCGGCCGGGTTGATCTCGACTTCGATCGAGTCGTCGATTTCCGGATAGACGAACACCGACGAGAACGACGTATGGCGGCCGCCCGACGAGTCGAACGGGGACTTGCGCACGAGGCGGTGGATGCCCGTTTCGGTGCGCAGGAAGCCGTACGCGTATTCGCCCGTGACCTTGACCGTCGCGTTCTTGATGCCGGCGACGTCGCCGTCGGACTCTTCGAGCACCTCGGCCTTGAAGCCCTTGCGTTCGCAGTAGCGCAGGTACTGGCGCAGCAGCATCGACGCCCAGTCGCATGCCTCGGTGCCGCCGGCGCCGGCCTGGATGTCGATGAAGCAGTTGTTCGGATCGGCCGGGTTCGAGAACATCCGGCGGAACTCGATGTCGCCGACGCGCGCCTCGAGCTTCGCGGCGTCTTCTTCGGATGCGAGAAGGGTGTCTTCGTCGCCTTCCTCGCGCGCCAGCTCGAACAGGTCGAGCGCGTCGCGCAGGTCGCTATCGAGCACGGTGAGCGTCGTGACGACGCCTTCGAGCAGCTTTTTCTCGCGACCGAGCGCCTGGGCGTTCTTCGAATCGTTCCAGACGTTCGGGTCTTCGAGTTCCTTGTTGACTTCGGTCAGACGCGCAGCTTTGGCGTCGTAGTCAAAGATACCCCCGAAGCTCGCCCGCGCGGTTGCGCAGGTCGAGCAGGGAGCTTTCGATCGCGTTGAGACGTTCCGCTTCCATGATCGTTCGCTATTCTTGCTTCGTAAAAAAGCGGAATTATAGCCGATCGGTGGGGTTTCCCGGTGACGCGGAGTGTGCTTGCATGCGCGCCGCGGCCCCGTTCGGCGCGGCACGCATGCGGCTCGCGAGTGCCGCGGGCCGGTCGGCCGGGTGCCCGGCGCTCAGCCGGCCGCGTGTTCGACGATCAGCTGGACGCGCGTCACGCCGTTCCACGTATCGGCGACGAGCCGGTACGCGACCAGCGCGCTCGCCGGCAGCGGCTCGGTGTGGTTGAACCAGATCGCGTTGAAGCGCTGGCGGCCGCGCGCCAGCTGCAGCTTCAGGTGCTTTTCCTTCACGAGCGACTGCGACACGACGTCGAATTCGCCCGAGAAAAGCGGGGCCGGAAACCCTTGCCCCCACACGGCTTCGTCGAGCAGGCCGACGAACTGCGGCGTGAAGTACGCATCCTCGAGTTCGCCGTCGGTCTCGATCACGCGGGCCAGCGCATCGTCGGACAGCCATTCGCGCGCGACGGCCTCGAACGCGGCAGCGAAGCGCGGCACGTTTTCGGTGTCGAGCGTGAGGCCGGCCGCCATCGCGTGGCCGCCGAACGCGACGATCAGGTCCGGTTCGCGTTTCGACACGAGGTCGAGCGCATCGCGCAGATGGAAGCCGGCGATCGATCGGCCGGAGCCCTTGACCCGCTTGCCGTCGTCGTCGGCGTGCGCGAACGTGAACGACGGGCGGTGGAATTTTTCCTTGAGCCGGCCGGCGACGATGCCGATCACGCCCTGGTGCCATTCGGGATTGAACAGCGTGATCGTGCATGCGTCGGCCGGATCGACGTCGGCGAGATCGGCGAGCGCCTGCTGCTGCATGCCGGCCTCGATTTCG
>NZ_LZXX01000161.1:0-1363 GCF_001729305.1 Burkholderia sp. A2
GCGCGCGACGAGATCGTCGAAGGTCATCATCGGCGTTGTCCCGTCACGCGTGCGCGACGCCCTCCGCGGACGCGTAGTACTTTTGCGCGGCGCTTTCATACATGTTCCAGAACAGCTTGCACGTGTGGCGCACCGCGAACAGCGCTTCCTGCTGCATCTCCACGGTCGTGCACAGGTCGGTCACGAGCGAAATGCCCTCGGCGACGTGCGCGACGTCCTCTTTCTGGTGAACCGAAAAGAATCGCGTGTCCTCCTCGGTGAGCCCGTAGCACTTCGCCAGAATCGAGTGGCGCGCGTCGCCCGCACGGGTTTCCAGGCTCTGCCCTTCGCTCGCGATCATCACCGCGGCGGCACCGATATGGTAGGTACCGTCGCCCTTGCAGTTCTCGAGGCGATAGTCGATCAACTCGCGCGTGGCCGCGGACGGCGTCCATGCATCGCGCTCCTCGTCGCTGATGTCTTGCGCGCGAATGAAGTCTTCCATGAGCTCGACATGGTTCTTCGTTTTCGAGAAGCGCCCGGTTTCCTCTTCGAACAGGTTGTACAGCAGCCGGCGCTTGTGGTCGGGAAACGGGCAGCGGAAGTACAGGTTCTCGATGTACTCCAGAAAGTACCGGGTGATCTGGTATCCCTCGAGCGTGATGATCTTCAGCAAGCGCCAGTTTTTCTGAGGCGTGAACAACTCCGCGAAGATCGGGTGATCGAGCGTGAGCTGCTCGTCCAGCGTGTCGCGCAGCGCGCGGGAAAACGTCGCTTTGTCCATCAGCACGGCTTCTTTGGTGAGGGTCATGATCGTTCCCTGTCGGTGAGGTAACCGGCAATGTAATGGCGGCTTTCGAGACTGAAACCTGTCCGTTCGGGCGAGTGTTTCCACCGCTACGCCAACCCTGTACGTCAGTGCAGGTAGGCAGTGCGGTGGCTTGACGCTATAAAGCGGAACCCCTACGGCACTTGGAGAATCCGATGGACGACCACGCGAACGTGTTCGCTACGCTTACCGAACTGATTCCGCAGATTGCTGCGCTCGATATTGCGCCGGACATGCTGACGCGGGAAACGTCGCTGACGTCGGATCTGATGCTCGACTCGATCTCGCTGCTGTCGCTGATGGCGCTGACCGAGGATCGGCTCGGCATCAGCTTCGCATCGCACACGGAACAGGTCGCGAACCTCGAAACCATCGGCGATGCGGTTGACCTGGTGGAAATGCTGTTGTCCGTGAAAGCGTAGCGAGATGACGATGAACGACCATCCGCTCGACGCATGCGGGATGCCGACTGCCGGCGGCTACGACCGTGTCTGCCTGCTGGATGCCGGCGACCTCGACGCACTGCGCGCGGCGGCCGATGCCGGCGATACGGCA
>NZ_LZXX01000162.1:0-788 GCF_001729305.1 Burkholderia sp. A2
ACGGCGCGGGGCCGCTGCGCCCCGCGTGAGCATCGTCTGCGCATCATCGAATGTTGAAAATGCGAGCATGGAAACGGCGGCGTTGAAGTAGGCGTTCCAGTCAGTCGTTCTTAGCGAGATCGCGCGCGCCAGATGTATGTGCGCTTGCGAGTGTAAATGCAGATCGCACAGTACGGCAGCGGCCAGGAACGGCAAACGGCGTGCTGTTCATGACGCTCGAGGATGAGACGGGCCAGGTCAACGTGATCCTCTGGCCGGGCTTGCTGGAGATGTTTGAAGGAAGCGCTCGGCGCCGCGCTGCTCGCGGTCTGCGGCGTGTGGCAGGCTGAAGGGAAAGTGCGACACGTGATCGCGAGCAAGCTCGTCGACAGGACCGAGTTGCTCGGCGCCCTACCGACCCCGTCGCGGGAGTTTTGCTGAATCTTCGTTCTGCCCCGTCGCTTCATTCAAACAGAATGTGATTTTGAGAAGACTTGGCTGTTTCAATTACTGAACCGCGCCGGATCGAACTTGAGGGGAAAACTTGGTTGCCTTCTTGTTCATCATGGCTCGATTCTCTCAAGAATCCGAGCCTCCACAAAACCCGGGCGGTTCAGCGTGAGCAATGCGCGCGGCAGTGGTCGCTCGCTAATTACTGAGGAAGTGCGACGCCCGACAGTTCCTCGCACATGCGTAGGAGCTGGTCCTGTAAAACAGCATCTCGTGCCTGAGGATTCGCTGCCATGCGCTTCATGTGATAGAAGTACTCGCCTGTCACGTCGGCTCGGGGATCGTCGCCGGCGGCAAGC
>NZ_LZXX01000163.1:0-1076 GCF_001729305.1 Burkholderia sp. A2
CGCGCTGCGCGCGGTGCCGCATGCAAACCCGGCCACCGTGCAGAAGCTGTCGGCATACACGGGCATCGATACGGCGACGCTGCAATCGTGGGGGCTCGACATCGCGGGCTACGACACGCGCGGCAATTCGCTGTTCCTGACGACGCTGCTGCATGCGCAGGGGCTCGCGCTCGGTTCGTACGACGGCCGCGTGACCGGGATCTCGTCGGGCATCGCCGGCAAGATCGACCCGAATTCGGGCGGCAACGATCCGACGATGACGGCCGTGACGGGCGTCTATACGGCGATGTGGAACAGCTACCTGAACGAGCAGTTGAAGTTCACGTCGAACTCGGCGTTCACGGACCTGAACGACCAGGCCTTCAAGAACTGGGATTTCAGCCACATCGACCCGACCGGCGCGCAGCAGGGCATCGATGCGCAGGGGAACGTGATCCTCTACACGGCCGGCGACCTCGCCGCGGTGATGGCGCTGAACGTCGACCTGAAGGTGCTGTCGGCGAACGGCCTCTACGACTTCGTCACGCCGTTCTACCAGACCGTGATCGATCTGCAGCAGATGCCGCTGGAGGACCAGAAGGTGCGGCAGAACCTGTCCGCGCGGTTCTATCCGTCGGGGCACATGGTGTATCTCGACGGCGGCTCGCGTACGGCGCTCAAGCGCGATCTCGCGACGATGTACGACGCGACGGTCAGCGATACGGGCGCGCGGCTGAGGATTCGTGCGCTGCAGGCGAAGAAGACGGGCGGGAACGCATAGCGTTGCCCGGCGCCGATGTGCCGCGCGCAGCCCTGACGGAGCGCGCGGCGATATGCCGGTAGCGGGGCGGCCGGCTTATGCAGCCGGCCAGTCGAACATCGTGTACGGCAGTGCGCGCTTGTGGCGCGAGCCGTCGTAGAAGCGCAGCACCGTTTCGTAGACGCGATCGGCGACCGGCTTGCCTTCGAGGAAATCGTCGATCTCGTCGTAGGTCACGCCATACGCGTGCTCGTCGGGGCGCAGCGGGCGCAGCTCCTCGAGGTCGGCGGTCGGCACCTTCATCACGATCAGTTCCTCGCCGCCGAGCGCGCGTGCG
>NZ_LZXX01000163.1:1129-2133 GCF_001729305.1 Burkholderia sp. A2
GCGCGATCATGCGCTCGCGCGCCTTGATGTTGCCGTGCACGAAATCCTGCTGCGCGGGAGTGTCGAATGCGTGGCCGGACGCGACCAGCGAACGGAGCATCGCATCGGCGGCCGGCTTCACGTCGACCGTCAATACCTCGTCCGCGCGCACGAACGCGAGCGCGCGCTGTGCATCCTCTTCGTCGTTCTGCACGCCGTTCGGCAAGCGCATCGCGATGAAACGTGCGTCGTAGCCACCGGCGCGCAGCTGTTCGACCGCGAGCTGTGCCAGCCGGCCGGCCGTCGACGAATCGACGCCGCCGCTGATGCCGAGCACGTAGGTCCGCAGGCCAGTCGAACGAAGGTATTGCGCGAGGAAATCGACGCGGCGGTCGATTTCGGCCTCGACGTCGAAGTGCGGGGCGACGTTCAGTTCGGCAATGATCGCGCGTTGGCGGCTGGCGTAATCGGCGGATGTCATGACGGGAAGTTCCGGGACGAAATGCAAGGCGCTCATCATAAGCGCAATCGCGGCGCGCCGCCGCGCCGGGCCGGCGATCCGGCGGTTTCGCGTTGCATCGGCGAGACGCGGCGCATCGCCGTGGTGCGCGGTGCGCCGGACGGGTGCGGGAGTGCCGCGCGAAGGGCAGCCGTGCGCGCGGCTTCGACGAGTCGGGATGGAGGCCCCATGACGGGCGTGGCCGCTCGATCCCGCATGGGTCTTCGCCCCCGTCAGCGCCGCGCGAGCACGACGCCCACCAGCGCGAGCGCGAAGCCGGCGAGCTGGATCGTCGCGAGCGTTTCGCCGAACAGCGCGTAACCCTGCAGCGCGGCCAGCGGCGGCGCGAGAAACAGCAGCGACGTCGCGCGCGCCGCATTGCCGCGCCGCAGCATCCACATCAGCATCGTGACCGCGCCGCCGGACAGGAACACGACGCCCCACACGAGCGACACCCACAGCGCCGGCGCGTCGATCCAGCGGGTCTCATGGAGCAGCACGACGAAGACGGCCGCGACGATCGCCG
>NZ_LZXX01000164.1:0-1794 GCF_001729305.1 Burkholderia sp. A2
GGCACGCTGACGCTGATCGATCTCGACAACGTCGCGGAAAGCAACACGAACCGGCAGGTTCATGCGCTCGACGGGAATTACGGCAAGCCGAAGGTCGACGCGATGGCCGAGCGGATCGCGCTGATCGATCCCGCGTGCCGCGTGAACCGGATCGAGGATTTCGTCGAGCCCGACAACTTCGACGCGCTGCTCGGCGGCGGCTTCGACTACGTGATCGATGCGATCGACAGCGTGCGCACGAAGGTCGCGCTGATCGCATGGTGCGTCGCGAAACGGCAGCCGTTGATCGTCGTCGGCGGCGCGGGCGGGCAGCTCGACCCGACGCGCATCCGCATCGACGATCTCGCGCTGACGATCCAGGATCCGCTCCTGTCGAAGGTGCGCGCGCAGTTGCGCAAGCAGCACGGTTTTCCGCGCGGGCCGAAGGCGCGCTTCAAGGTCAGCGCCGTGTATTCGGACGAGCCGTTGATCTATCCGGAAGCGGCGGCCTGCGACATCGAGGACGGCGCGGAGCCGTCCGCGGCCGCGCACGTCGCGGGGCTCAACTGTGCGGGCTTCGGTTCGAGCGTGTGCGTGACCGCGAGCTTCGGCTTCGCGGCTGCCGCGCATGCGCTGCGGGCGATCGCGGCACAGGCGGCCGGCTGAGCGCGCGGCGCGCGGGTCGCGAATGAGAATGTTGCGGCGCGGCCGGTGCGCCGCGCGCGAGTCGGCAAGTTAAAGCGAGTTGGCCGGGCCGTTGCGGCCCGGCCTGTCGTGCATCAGTTGAGCGCCATGCTCAGCTTGCGTCGCCACGCGGCGACGAGGTCGGGGCGATCGCCGGCCAGTTCGAACACCGAGATCATCGTGCGGCGGCCGAGGTCGTCGCCGTATGCGCGATCGCGCGTCACGATTTCCAGCAGCTGTTCCAGCGCCCCTTCGTACGCGCGCCGCGCGATCAGGCTCTGCGCGAGGTCGAAGCGCGCGTCGAGATCGCCCGGGTTCGCCGCGATGCGTGCTTCGAGCGCGTCGGTCGGCGGCAGGTCGGCCGTGGCGTCGAGCGCGTCGAAACGGGTCTTGATCGCCTGGTAGCGCGGGTCGCCGTTCTGCACGGTTTGCGGCGATAGGCGCTCGGTTTCCGCGCGCGCGGCGTCGACCTCGTTGCGCGCGAGCAGCAGCTCGATCAGGTCGAGGCGCGCGTCATCGTAGCCGGGGTTCAGCGCGAGCGCCGCTTCGAGGTGCGTGCGCGCATCGTCGAAGCGCTGTTCGGCCATCGCGTACTGCGCGGCGCGGCGCTCGGCTTCCTCGGCCGCCGGCAGCAGCCGGTCGAGGAACGCGCGCAACTGCCCTTCGGGCAGCACGCCGACGAACTGGTCGACCGGTCGCCCGTCGGCGAACGCGATCACGTGCGGGATGCTGCGCGTCTGGAAGTGCGCGGCGAGTTCCTGGTTCTCGTCGACGTTGACCTTCACGAGCTTCCAGCGGCCGGCGTAATCGGCTTCGAGCTTTTCCAGCAGCGGGCCGAGCGTCTTGCAGGGGCCGCACCACGGCGCCCAGAAGTCGACCAGCACGGGCGTGTCCAGCGACGCCTCGATGACGTCTCTCTCGAATGTGGCAAGCGTGGTGTCCATGTCGTTCTCTTCCGTTCGAATATCGTCAGGATGGGGGCGGCGCGCCGCTTTTTCAACGCGGCTTAGATTCGGGCAGCGGAATCCACTCGGTCTCGCCGGGCACCTTGCCCATTTCCTGGCGCGTCCATGCCGCTTTCGCGCGCTCGATCGCGTCCCGGCTGCTCGCGACGAAATTCCATTCGATGAA
>NZ_LZXX01000165.1:0-509 GCF_001729305.1 Burkholderia sp. A2
ACGCGACCGCGTTCGGCTCGTCGCTGTTCTGCTCGCCGCAGACCTACACGGTCGCGAATGCGGACCAGACCTACATGTTCGCCGACACGGTTCACCCGACGACGCGCCTGCATGCGCTGTTCGCGCAGTACGTCGAACAGCAGATCGCGAAATCCGGCGTCGGCAAGTAAGCCGCCGGCCACGCGCCCAAACGAAAACGCCTGACCGGTTCGCGCCGGTCAGGCGTTTTTTCATTCCCGAGCGGAAGGCGAAGACTGCGTCAGTCGCGCGCGTCGAACGCGGCCGCCGCGCGGCCGAGGCGATCGTTGACCGCGATCCATTCGACGGTCTCGGGCAGCTTCTCGACGAGGATGCGCGCGACCTGCGCGCGGTCGAGCGCCCGCAGCATCCCGTACAGGTCGCGTGCATAGGCCTGCGGATCTTCCGGCGCCGC
The DNA here is from genome assembly GCF_001729305.1 of Burkholderia sp. A2. Lineage (NCBI taxonomy): Bacteria > Pseudomonadati > Pseudomonadota > Betaproteobacteria > Burkholderiales > Burkholderiaceae > Burkholderia > Burkholderia sp. A2. The sequence goes on from NZ_LZXX01000165.1 coordinate 434, forward strand.
GACGAAATGCACGCCGTCGGCCTGCGCCCAGTGTCCTGCCCGCGACGCGCGGGCAACGAGCGCGACGCGCTCGCCG
>NZ_LZXX01000165.1:599-1010 GCF_001729305.1 Burkholderia sp. A2
TCGGCGCGCGGCCGAGCACGTCGGCGATCTGTTGCGGCGTCACGTGGCCCGGGCGCAGCAGTGCCGGGAAACCGCGAGACAGGTCGAGGATCGTCGACTCAATGCCGACTTCGGATGCGCCGCCGTCGAGCACGTGCACGGTATCGCCGAATTCGTCGCGCACGTGCTGCGCGGTCGTCGGACTCACGTGGCCGAACCGGTTCGCGGACGGCGCGGCCACGCCGCCGTGGCCGCCGCGTCGCGCGCTGAACGCGGCCAGCAGCGCCTGCGCGACCGGATGCGACGGACAGCGCAGCCCGACCGAATCCTGCCCGCCGCTCACGGCATCCGGAATGCGCGCGTGGCGCTTCAGGATCAGCGTGAGCGGGCCCGGCCAGAATGCATCGATCAGCGCGTGCGCGTCGGCCGGCA
>NZ_LZXX01000166.1:0-1946 GCF_001729305.1 Burkholderia sp. A2
AGGATGGCCGGATTCTCGAGCGTGGACGTATCCTGCGTGATCGCCTCGCCCTTCGCGAGCGAGCGCAGCAGGCGCCGCATGATCTTGCCCGAGCGCGTCTTCGGCAGGTTGTCGCCGAAGCGGATGTCCTTCGGCTTCGCGATCGGCCCGATCTGCTTGCCGACCCAGTCGCGCAGCGTCTTCGCGAGCGCCGCCGCTTCGTCGCCTTCCGGGCGCGAACGCTTGAGCACGACGAACGCCACGACCGCCTCGCCCGTCGTGTCGTCCGGACGGCCGACCACCGCCGCCTCGGCCACGAGCTCGTGCGACACCAGCGCCGACTCGATCTCCATCGTGCCCAGCCGGTGGCCCGACACGTTCAGCACGTCGTCGATCCGGCCCATGATCGTGAAGTAGCCGGTCTCCTTGTCGCGTACCGTGCCGTCGCCGGCCAGATACAGCGTGCCGCCGAGTTCTTCCGGGTAATAACTCTTCTTGAAGCGCTCCGGGTCGCCCCAGATCGTGCGGATCATCGCGGGCCACGGACGCTTGACCACGAGAATCCCGCCTTGCCCGTTCGGCACGTCCTGGCCCGTCTCGTCGACCACCGCGGCCATGATGCCCGGCAGCGGCAGCGTGCACGAGCCCGGCACGGTCGGCGTCGCGCCCGGCAGCGGCGTGATCATGTGGCCGCCGGTTTCGGTCTGCCACCACGTGTCGACGATCGGGCAGCGCTCGTGGCCGACGTGCTTGTGGTACCACATCCACGCTTCCGGATTGATCGGCTCGCCGACCGTGCCGATGATGCGCAGGCTCGACAGGTCATAGCGCTTCGGGTGGACCTTCTCGTCGGCTTCGGCCGCCTTGATCAGCGAACGGATCGCGGTCGGCGCGGTGTAGAACACGGTGACCTTGTGGTCGGCGATCATCTTCCAGAAGCGGCCGGCGTCCGGATAAGTCGGCACGCCCTCGAACACGACCTGCGTGCCGCCGCACGCGAGCGGCCCGTACGTGATGTACGTGTGGCCCGTGACCCAGCCGATGTCGGCCGTGCACCAGAACACGTCGTCGGGTTTCCAGTCGAAGGTCCACTTCATCGTCTGCGCGGCCCACAGCAGGTAGCCGCCGGTGCTGTGCTGCACGCCTTTCGGCTTGCCGGTCGAGCCCGACGTATACAGGATGAACAGCGGATGCTCGGCGCCGACCCAGGTCGGCTCGCACGTGTCGGACTCGCCGTCGGTCAGCTCGTGCATCCACAGGTCGCGCTCCGCATGCCAGTCGATCTTGCCGCCGGTGCGGCGATAGACGATCACGCTCTTGAGCGCGTCGCAGCCGCCCATCGCGATCGCTTCGTCGGCGATGCTCTTGAGCGGCAGCGTCTTGCCGCCGCGCGCCTGCTCGTCGGCGGTGATCAGCGCGACCGCGCCGACGTCGACGAGCCGCTCGTTCAGCGATTTCGCGGAGAAGCCGCCGAACACGACCGAGTGCGTCGCGCCGATACGCGCGCAGGCCTGCATCGCGACGATGCCTTCGATCGACATCGGAATATAGATGACGACGCGGTCGCCCTTGCCGATGCCGCGTTTCTTCAGCGCATTGGCGAAGCGCGACACGCGTGCGAGGAGATCCGCATAGGTGACGCGGGTGACGGTGCCGTCGTCGGCCTCGAAGATCACCGCGACGCGCTCGCCGTTGCCGGCTTCGACGTGGCGGTCGAGGCAGTTGTACGACGCGTTCAGCTCGCCGTCGTCGAACCACTTGTAGAACGGCGCGTTGCTCTCGTCGAGCACCTTGGTGAACGGCTTGTGCCACGTGAGGCCCTCGCGCGCGAGACGCGCCCAGAAGCCTTCGTAATCCTGCTCGGCCTCGGCGACGAGCGCGCGATAGGCCGGCATGCCGGAAATGGTCGCCGTCTTCTCGAGCGCCGCGGGCGGCGCGAACTGACGGGTTTCGTGAAGAACCGATTC
>NZ_LZXX01000167.1:0-7646 GCF_001729305.1 Burkholderia sp. A2
GCCGACAGCTCGATGATCGGCGGATGCGTGGTCTTGAAGAACGTGTTGTAGAACGGCAGTTCCTGGATCTGGCGATACGCGGCGTCGGCGAGTTCCTTGCGGCCGTAGCCGACGTTCACGCACCAGAGGCCGGCCATCCCGTCGATCACCTGGTTGCCGTCCGAGTCCCACAGGTAGACGCCGTCGGCCTTGACGATCACGCGGCTGCCGGCTCGGTTGAGCGCGCCCATGTCGGAGAACGGGTGGATGTGGTGCGCGGCGTCGAGCGCGCGGTATTCGGCGGTCGTGCGTGCCTGCGTCGCGCGCGGCGCGGCGGCGGCTGCGGCGGTCGGGGCGGCCGGCTGGATCCAGGCAGATTCGTTGCGGTAGGTCATGTTTCCTCCGTGATTCCGTATGCGGTGATGCACGCTCAAACGTGCAGCAGCAGATGGCGGCGTTCCCACGAGCTGATCACGCGGAAGAACGCTTCGTATTCGGTTTCCTTCAGCGCGAAATACGCCTTCAGGAACTTGGGCCCGAGGATCTCGCCGAGCGGCTCGCACGCGGCCATCAGCGTCAGCCCTTCCTCGAGGTTGCGCGGCAACTGGTACGGCAGGCTGTAGCCGTCGCTCACCAGCGGCTCGGTCGGCTCCAGGCGCTGCGTCATGCCGAGATAGCCGGCCGCGAGCGTCGCCGCGAGCGCGAGGTACGGGTTGCAGTCGACGCCCGGAATCCGGTTTTCGATGCGGCGCGCGGCCGGGCCCGAGTGCGGGATGCGGAACCCCACCGTGCGGTTGTCGTAGCCCCACTGCACGTTGATCGGCGCGGCCATGAAGCGCGACAGGCGGCGATACGAGTTGATGTACGGCGCGAAGATCGGCATCAGCGCCGGTGTGTACTTCTGCAATCCCGCGAGGTAGTTGTAGAACATCGACGTCGCGCCGCCGGTTTCGGACGACGTGAACAGGTTCTGGCCCGTTTCCTCGTCGACGATGCTCTGGTGCACGTGCATCGCCGAGCCCGGTTCGTCTTCCATCGGCTTGGCCATGAACGTCGCGTACATGTTGTGACGCAGTGCGGCCTCGCGCACCGTGCGCTTGAACAGGAACACCTGGTCGGCCAGCGACAGCGCGTCGCCGTGCATGAAGTTGATCTCCATCTGCGCGGCGCCGACTTCATGGATCAGCGTGTCGATGTCGAGGTTCTGCGCTTCGCAGTACTCGTAGATGTCCTCGAACAGCGGGTCGAACTCGTTGACGGCCTCGATCGAATACGACTGGCGGCCCGTTTCGGGGCGGCCCGTACGGCCCACGGGCGGCCGCAGCGGCAGGTCCGGGTCCTTGTTCATGTCGACCAGATAGAACTCGAGCTCGGGCGCCACGACCGGCTTCCAGCCCTTCGCCTTGTACAGGTCGAGCACGCGGCGCAGCACGTAGCGCGGCGAGATCTCGACCGGCGAGCCGTCGAAGTGCACGCAGTCGTGAATCACCTGCGCGGTCGGATCGACGGCCCACGGGATCAGCCGGATCGTCGACGTGTCGGGCACGCACACCATGTCGGGATCGGTCACGCCGGTGAGCGACCCGTCTTCCGGATAGTCGCCGGTGACGGTCTGCACCATCACCGCCTGCGGCAGGCGCATCGATTCGCCGGACGTGAACTTGTTGCGCGGCGTGATCTTGCCGCGCGCGATGCCGGCCATGTCGGGAATGATCGCTTCGATCTCGGTGATCCGGTGCTGCTTCAGAAAGTCTTCGATGTCTTGCATGTCTGTTCTCGTTGTCTGGTGGGCGCGCTCAGGCGAGCGCGGCGGCGGCCATGGCGCGCGTGCGTGTGGCGCGGCGGGCGCGGCACGCATCGCCGAACGCGCGGAAGATCGCGCTCGACAGCGGGTCCTGCGCGTGTCGCCATTCCGGATGCCACTGCACGGCCAGCGCGAACGCCGGTGCGTCGACGACGCTCACGGCCTCGATCAGGCCATCCGGCGCGACGGCCTCGACGGCAAGGCCGGAGCCGAGCTGCGCGATGCCCTGCTTGTGCAGCGAGTTCACGTGCACTTCGTCGCGGCCGCCGGCGAGCGCGTGCAGCTTGCCGCCGGGCGTCAGGCGCACGACGTGCGCGGGGCCGTATTGCGTATCCATCGGCGCGTCGTCGTCCTCGCGGTGATCGGCGAAGCCGGGCACTTCATGTACGCGCTGGTGCAGCGTGCCGCCGCAGACGACGTTCAACTCCTGGAAGCCGCGGCACACGGCAAGCACGGGCACGCCAGCGACGATTGCCGCGCGCAGCAGCGGCAGCGTCGTCGCGTCGCGTGCGGGGTCGTGCTTCGTGCCGGGCTCGCTCGGCTCGCCGCCGTACCGATGCGGTTCGACGTTCGAGTAGCTGCCGGTAAACAGCAGCCCGTCCACGGCGTCGAGCACGTCGGCGATCGACTGCCGCTCGCCGAGCGCCGGCAGCACCATCGCGAGCGCCTGTGCGCCGTCGACGATCGCGGCGACGTATTTGTCACCGACCGTATGCGACGCGTGTGCGCCGATCTGGGTGAGGTCGGCGGTGATGCCGACGAGAGGTTTCCTTTCCATGACGTCAATCAGTAATCCATAGGGACGTGACGCGCGTCGGCCCGAATGCGGCAAAACGCGGGCGCGACACGACCCCGCAGCCCGGCGCTGAGCGCAGGGCCGCTGGTGAATGGGCGCAACGGGATGGCGTGGCGATCCGCGCTGCGCGCGACGGTCAGGCCGTCGTTCGTTTCATTGCGATACGCGACGCGGCAACGAATGCGCGAACGCGTTCCGTCACCGCACGGACGATGCGGTTGGCGAATCGGCAGACAAAACGAACGACGTGAAGAAAGGAGAGGCGCTACGGCAGCAGCGACGCCACTTCGTCGGTATCGACGGCGACGAATGCGCGTGCGGAAACGGCGTTGTGGCGCCGAACGGAACGACGGGACAGGATGGTGTAGATCGACAGGTGAAGCAGGCGAGGACTATGCCAGCCGCAACTGCCGTCGGAAGCGGGAACGGCGCTGCGCAAACTTCGCACATCGCCTCGATCCCACCTCACCAGAGGGCCACGGACTCTCACGATTACACTCGACTGGTTTGTTGAAAGTATTGAACACCTGATCGTTTCGACGCGCGGGGCGTTTAAAATAATCGAGGCGCCGGCCCTGCGTCATTTACATTGACGGGCATCGATTGTTGCGTTGCGATAACGCTTTTCGACGCCTGTGAAAGCCAGATGACGCTGACCTGAGAGCCAGCATATACGAGCCAATAACGCCGTCAAATGTTTTTTAACGGTCCTGCATCAGGGCTTTCCCGAGCAATGCGAACAAAAGATTCGCAAAAGGAATAGTCGATGCGCCGTCCATTATTTCGAACGCCTTTCAGGGTTTTCCCCGCTGATGTGCGGCATAAAGTGATTAGAATATTCAACGGCAGTCCACCGCGTCGTTTCACTTTGTCATCGCACTTATCGTGTCCGAAACCGAATCGATGTCCACCGAAGTCGCCGAGCGCCTGCGTTTCGTGCGCAACAAGCATGGCCTGTCGCAGCGCGAACTCGCGAAACGCGCCGGCGTCACCAACGGCACGATCTCGCTGATCGAACAGGGCCGCGTGAGCCCGTCGGTCGGCTCGCTGAAGAAACTGCTCGAATGCATCCCGATGAGTCTCGCGGAGTTCTTCACGTTCGAACTCGTCGAATCGCGCGCGGTCGTGTCGCGTCGCGACGAGATGCCGAACCTCGGCAACGAGTCGCTCGCGTTTCATCTGGTCGGCGCGAACGTGAAGGATCGCAACATGTGCATCCTGCGCGAGATCTACCAGCCGCTGGCCGACACGGGGCCCGAGATGCTGGTGCACGCGGGGCACGAGGGCGGCGTCGTCGTGTCGGGCCGGCTCGAGCTGACCGTCGATAGCGCGACGTGGCTGCTCGACCCCGGAGACGGCTACTACTTCGAAAGCCGTTTGCCGCATCGTTTTCGCAATCCCAGCGCGGAACTGATCTGCGAGGTCGTCTCGGCCAATTCGCCGGCGACCTTCTGACCGCGCGTCACCGCATTCGCGGCAGGCCGTCAGCGCGCCATGCGCGCGGCGTGCCGCATCGCGAATGTCAAAAAACTGAGGCATCCTGATGAACAAGTTGACTTTGGCTGACTGGCAACACAAGGCGGCGGCGCTCGAGATCGACGGGCGCGCATTCATCGATGGCGCGTCGCGCGACGCGCACGGCGGCAAGACGTTCGACTGCGTGAGCCCGATCGACGGCCGCGTGCTGGCGAAGGTCGCCGACTGCGGCGAAGCGGACGTGAACGCTGCCGTCGCGGCCGCACGGCGCGCGTTCGACGCGGGCGTATGGGCGGGCCTGAACCCGCGCGCGCGCAAGGCCGTGCTGCTGCGGTGGGCCGCGCTGATGCGCGCGCATCTCGACGAACTGTCGCTGCTCGAGACGCTCGACGCGGGCAAGCCGATCGGCGACACGACGACGGTCGACGTGCCGGGTGCCGCGTACTGCGTCGAATGGTTCGCCGAGGCGATCGACAAGGTCGGCGGCGAGGTCGCGCCGGCCGATCACCATCTCGTCGGTCTCGTCACGCGCGAGCCGGTCGGCGTGGTGGCCGCCGTCGTGCCGTGGAACTTCCCGCTCCTGATGGCCGCATGGAAATTCGGCCCCGCGCTCGCGGCCGGCAACAGCGTCGTGCTGAAGCCGTCGGAGAAATCGCCGCTGACCGCGATCCGCGTCGCGCAGCTCGCGTTCGAGGCCGGCATTCCGGCCGGCGTGTTCAACGTCGTGCCGGGCGCGGGCGAACCGGGCAAGCTGCTCGCGCTGCATCGCGACGTCGACTGCATCGCGTTCACGGGCTCGACGGCGGTCGGCAAGCTGATCATGCAGTACGCGGCGCAGTCGAATCTGAAGCGCGCGTGGCTCGAGCTCGGCGGCAAGTCGCCGAATATCGTATTGCCCGATTGCCCCGATCTCGACCGCGCGGCGCAAACGGCGGCCGGCGCGATCTTCTACAACATGGGCGAGATGTGCACGGCCGGCTCGCGGCTGCTCGTGCATCGCGACATCAAGGACGCGTTCATCGAGAAGCTCGTCGCGGCCGCCCGCGCGTACGTGCCGGGCAATCCGCTCGATCCGTCGGTATCGATGGGCGCGATCGTCGACGGCATCCAGCTCGAGCGTGTGCTCGGTTACATCGAGGCGGGGCGCAACGAAGGCCGGCTCGTCACCGGCGGTGCGCGCGTGAACGCGGAAACGGGCGGCTTCTATGTGGAACCGACGGTGTTCGAGGTGAAGCCCGACGCGAAGATCGCGCGCGAGGAAATCTTCGGGCCGGTACTGTCGGTGATCGTGTTCGACGACGTCGACGAGGCCGTGCGGATCGCGAACGACACCGAATACGGGCTGGCCGCGGCCGTGTGGACGTCGAACCTGACGACCGCGCACGACGTGTCGCGCCGGCTGCGTGCGGGCACCGTGTGGGTGAACTGCTATGACGAGGGCGGCGACATGAACTTCCCGTTCGGCGGCTACAAGCAGTCGGGCAACGGCCGCGACAAGTCGCTGCATGCGCTCGAGAAATACACCGAACTGAAGTCGACGCTGATCCGGCTGCGCTGACACGCCGCCGGGCGCGGGCGCGTCGCTGTCCGGCGCTGCGCCCGCGGCCTTCGGCGCGCGTTACGCGGTGCGCAGCGCGGGATGGAAGCCGGCGGCTTCGATGATCGACTGCACGCGCTCGGCGCCTTGCGCCGAGTCGACCTTGACGATCTTCGCCGCGACGTCGATGTCGAGCTTCGCGGCGGGGTCGGCGGCCGTCACCGCGCGCGTGATGGCGTTGGCGCAGCCGCCGCAGGTCATGTCCTGGACTTCGAATTCCATCGTGTTCTCCCGGGTGGGTGGTTGATGAGTACGTTCAGCATGAAGCTTGCCATGGTGGGAAGGTCAAGTGCTGCATGCAGCGATGCGCATCGCATCAGCCATTTGTAATGCTGATGTCTGACGAATAGCCATTCGTGTGCGCGCGTCAGTCCGAATTTGTCCCGATTGACGGCTGAACGTTGTCGGCGAAATCCCGCGAACCCTTGCGCGCCAACGAGCGCGCGGGATCGACGACGCACGATCTCCATGCGCCGAGTAAGGGTACTCCGAGGTGAAAATGCGAATCGATCTTAGTATCGATTCCCTTCCATATTTCCGTTCATTACATCCATGACCCGTTTCGCTATCGGTTTCGCACTGGCCCTGCTGGGCGCCTCGGCCACGTCCGCCTTCGCCGCCGACGACGTCGTCAACCTCACGTTGAAGGATCACAAGTTTTCGCCCGACGGCGTGACGATCCCTGCCGGCAAGAAGGTGAAGTTCATCGTGAAGAATCTCGATGCGACGCCGGCGGAATTCGAAAGCGACGACTTCAAGGCGGAGAAGGTCGTGCCGGCCGGCAAGTCGGTCGAGATCCTGGTCGGGCCGCTGAAGGCCGGCACCTACGAGTTCCACGACGAGTATCACGAAGCGCAGTCGAAGACGCACCTGACCGTCAAGTAAGCCGATACCGACATGCTGTCTACTGCCCTGATCGTCTTTCGTGAAGTGCTCGAGGCCGCGCTGGTGGTCTCGATCGTGATGGCCGCCACGAAGGGCGTGCCGCGGCGCGGCTGGTGGGTCGGCGGCGGGCTGGTCGGCGGCGTGGTCGGCGCCGGCCTGATCGCGGCGTTCGCCGACGTGATCTCGCAATGGGCGTCCGGCATGGGGCAGGAAGTCTTCAACGCGGGCGTGATGTTCGTCGCGACGCTGATGCTCGCGTGGCACTGCATCTGGATGAGCCGGCACGGCCGCGAAATGGCGCTGCACATGGGCGAGGTCGGCCGCGCGGTCGCGGCCGGCAGCCGGCCGTTGACCGGGCTCGCGATCGTGGTCGGCGTCGCGGTATTGCGCGAGGGCTCCGAGGCCGTGCTGTTCCTGTACGGGATCGCGGCGGGCGAGCCGGGGCAGACGCCGCAGATGATCGCCGGCGGGCTGCTCGGCGTGCTGGGCGGCGCAGGCCTCGGCTACGCGATGTATGCGGGCCTGCTGCAGATTCCGTTGAAGCGCCTGTTCTCCGTCACGAACGCGCTGATCGTGCTGCTCGCCGCGGGCATGGCGAGCCAGTGCGTCGGCTTCCTGCTGGCCGCCGGCCTCGTGCCGTCGTGGGGCGATGCGGTCTGGGACACGTCGTGGCTGCTCAAGGAATCGAGCATCGTCGGCAAGGCGCTGCATACGCTGATCGGCTATACCGCGCGTCCGGCGGGCATCCAGATCGCCGCGTACGTCGCGACGCTGGTGGCGATCCTCGTGCTGGCGCGGCTCGTCGGTCGGCCGCAGGAGACGGTGAGGCCGCCGCACGCCGCGGCGTGAGTGTTTCCGGGCTTCCGGGTTCGAATGAAAGAAGGGGCGTCATGTGAACTGACCCCATGAAGTTGGACAGATAAAGGCTAGGCGCCCAAGGGCTGAGTCCTGTATTGCACGGGACTCAGCCCTTTCAACTTGAGCTTAATGCGTTCGTGGTTGTAGTAGTGGATGTAGCGCTCGAGCGTGTCGCGCAAATGCTCCACGCAAGTGAAGCGATGTCCCCTGTAGCACTCGGACTTGAGCGTGCCAAAGAAGCTTTCCATCGC
>NZ_LZXX01000168.1:0-269 GCF_001729305.1 Burkholderia sp. A2
GCGATCGCGACGGCCGCGAGGTCGCTCTTCGGGAAGTAGTAGATCGATTGCGCGGCCGTCGCGCCGACCATCGCGACCGACGGCGAGAAGTTCGAGCGACCACCACCGTTCGCCTCGAAGTCGCCCTTGAACGACTGCAGCAGGCCCGTGTTGCGGTCGACCGCGATCCGGTAATGCATCTTGAACGCGTGGCGCTTCAGCGACGTCTGGAACTGCTCGTAGCGATCGTTCGCGAAACGCACGGGGCGGCCGTCCGCGTACAACGCGCA
>NZ_LZXX01000168.1:445-926 GCF_001729305.1 Burkholderia sp. A2
GAGCGCGGCCGTGTCGACCGACTGCGTGTTGTATTCGCGGTCGAACACGAGCCAGTCGGCCGACGGATGGTCGAGTTCGGCGGCGATCTGCCCGGCGAGGAACATGCCCTGCTCGTCGAGCTTGCCGTGCTCCTTGCCGTCCGGCCATACCGGCAGGTGCTTGCGCATCATGCTCGGGAAGATCGGCGCGTCCTTCAGGCTCGAATAGACGTCGTCGTCATAGGCGGTCTTGCCGCCCACGCGCACGTAGCGGAAGGTGCCCCACGGATCGCGCTCGAGCGGGCCCGTGACCGCGCCGTAGCGGATCACGTCGTCGCGAAACTTGAGCGCGTTCTTCGCGAAGCGGAAGCGCGCGAAGTCGTGATAGATCAGGATCGCGACCGCATGGCCGAGATACGCGGGCGTCTTGCCGGCCGGCAACAGCATGTCGTCGCCGTAGAACGTCGGGAACGCGACGCCGTCGCGCGCGAGATCGTCGGCC
>NZ_LZXX01000168.1:1045-1455 GCF_001729305.1 Burkholderia sp. A2
GAACGCGCGGCTGCCGATGGGCGCGACATACACCGCGACGCCCGCCAGCACGCTGGCTTTCAGAAAACCCCGCCGTGACAGGCCGTGGTTTTTCATTGGGGGGAAACCTCCTGAAGCGGCTCGGACGGCGCTCGGGTGTCGCGGCGTTCGGAGCGGCGCGCATTCTGGCATTGTTTTTGATATATCGCCTATAGTATTTCCCGCATGAAATACTTATTGGAATTCTTATAACGGGTTTCAGCCGGGCTGCGACGGGTGGTCGCGGGGCGATCCGTTGGCCGTTTGCGTGCGGCCGGATGCCGTCGTACATCGTGCCGTTCACAACGCCCCGGCCTTTGCGCCGCCGAATCCGCAAGCCGCTCGCAGCCGGGACTGACGACCGCGCACGGGGCCACGTTCGAGGAAGTCGA
>NZ_LZXX01000168.1:1586-2156 GCF_001729305.1 Burkholderia sp. A2
TGCGGACGTGCATCGCCAGGTGTGGGAATTCTCTCCCTTTGCGGAGAGGAGGACGTCAAGGTAATGTTGTGCGCATCCGGCTCGGCCGGGCTTCCGCCACGTGCCGTGCGGGCGCCGCCAGCCATCGAGACATCGTGTCGAGGTCGACAATCATGGCAGTCAGAGCGTCTCTCCTGAACTCCGTTCTCGCCACTCCCCCCTCCGGCAACCACCGCGTGACGGCCGCGCTGCGTCCGTCGATGCTCGTGACGCTGTTCGAGGACATACGCCCGATGGCGCTGTCCGGGCTCGCGAGCGGCTTCGTCGCGGCCGTCGCGCTGATGCGGCTGCAGCAGCTGTGGTGCCTCGCATGGCTCGTCCTGGACGTCGGCCTGCTCGTTGCGCGCCTGTCGATCGTACGAGCCTACACGGTGCGGCGCGACGCGGGCGACGATCGCACCGAGTACTGGGCGATGCGCTATGCGCCGGTGTCGCTCGTCGCATGCTTCGTGCTCGGCCTGGGCGTGATGGGCTGCGTGCAGGCCGCCGACGTCGAGCTCGGCACGCTGTCCGTGATGGTCGCGGGCGGCG
>NZ_LZXX01000168.1:2318-2907 GCF_001729305.1 Burkholderia sp. A2
GGCGCCGCGAAACGGCGCGTGGCTGCTGGTGCCGCCGCTCGTGATCTATCTGGCGGCGATGCGTACGGTCGTGCAGCGTCACTACCGCGTGCTCGTCGCGCTGATCGCCGCACGCCAGCGCAACGCCGAACTCGTCGCACGCTTCGACGCTGCCCTCACCTACATGCCGCACGGCCTGTGCATGATCGACGGCGACAGCCGCGTGATCGTCGCGAACCGGCGCACCGCGCAACTGTTCGGCTCGCCGCGCGAGATCATGCTCGATACGCCGCTGCCGGCCGTGGTCGCCGCGCTCGGCGCGCATGCCGTGACCGATCCCGGCGGCGCCGGCCTCGCCGCGCAGTGCGATGCGTGGCTGAGCCGCGGCGAATCCGCGCCGCTCGACATCGTGCTCGCCGACGGCCGCCAGCTCGAACTGACGCGCCACCGCGTGCCGGACGGCAACGCGGTGATCATCGTCGAGGACGTCACCGCGCGCCGCCAGACCGAACAGCATATCCGGCACCTCGCGCGGCACGACGCGCTGACGGGGTTGCCGAACCGCCACGAACTGCATGCGGCGCTCAAGCGGATGCTCGCGCGCCGGCCG
>NZ_LZXX01000169.1:0-477 GCF_001729305.1 Burkholderia sp. A2
AGTGGTGTGGCAGCGGCTCGACGAACGCACCCGCGCCGACGTGTCGCGCGTGTTCGCGAATCTCGGCAAGGCGATCGCGGCGTACGAAGCGACGCTTCAATATGGGCCTTCACGCTTCGATACCTATGTCGACGGCGTCCGGTCCGGCGACCCGGTCAAGCTCGCCGCGCTGACGCCGACCGAGAAAGCAGGCCTCCGCCTGTTCGTGAATAAAGGCCAATGCATGACCTGCCACACCGGGCCCATGCTGAGCGACCGGCAGTTCCACAACATCGGCGTACCGCCGCGTAGCGGGACGGCCGCCGACCCCGGTCGCGCGGCGGCGGTCGCCAAGGTGTTGCACGACGAATTCAACTGCATGGGGCCGTTCAGCGACGCGAAGCCCGAGCAGTGCGACGAGTTGCAATTCATCTCGACCGACGATCCGCACATGCTCGGTGCGTTCAAGACGCCGAGCCTGCGCAACGTCGCGCTGCG
>NZ_LZXX01000169.1:523-1701 GCF_001729305.1 Burkholderia sp. A2
GTCGCGCTGCTCGGCGCGTTTTCCGGCCCCATCGTCGAGCGCTGATCGTCCGGGCCGTCGCGCGTCAGCGCGACGCGTCGCGAACGGCGACGCCCATCACCTTGACCTGGCCGCCGAACGGCAACGCAGCCGCCTGATAGACGGTTCGCGCAGGCCGGCGATCCTCGGGAAACAGGTCGGCATACACACCGTTCACGTCCGCGAGTGCACCGATGTCGGAAAACGCGATGTCGACGAACACGAGATCCCGTGGGCTGAATCCCGCCGCCTCGATCGCACGGAACAGGTTCGCGAACGCGCGCCGCGCTTCCTCGGCCGGCGTACCGGGCACATAGCGGCCGTCGGCGTCCAGCGAAAGCTGGCCGCTGAGATAGCAGGTGTCGTTCGCGACCACGGCATGGCTGATCGGCGACGGCCACTGCGGCAATTCATTGCCCGACGTCACATAGTGTTTCATGCAGTGCTTCTCCTTGAAGCAGGTGGCGCTGCCGCGTCACAAATAGTGCTTGACGAGCAGCTGGAAGAGATTCGACTGTGGCAGCGCGCCGTATTCGGTCGACGACGCGCCCGCATTGATCTGCCATTGCAGCGCGACATCGGTTCTGGCGAAGCGATAACGCGCCTCGAGCCACGTGAGCCGGCTGCGATCGGCCAGGTTCAACCTGACGAAACCGGAGAGATCCAGACGCTGGATCCACGCGTCCTGCCACCTGACCATCGCGAACAGTCCGTCGCGGGTCGTGGGGTCCTGCTGGGCGGCCGCCAACGTTCGATACGCGGCGTAACCGGCCGGCGGGCCATTGCGCAGCGCCTGCCAACCCGCACGATCGAGCGCGGCGCCGTCCCGGTCATACTCCAGCGTGACGGAAAGATTGCGCGACGTCGTGCACGTCGCGCCGGTGGCGAGCTTCCAACGGAACGCAACATCGCTGTACGGCTGCCCAAGCGCACGTGCCAGCGTCGATGGCCCTCGCCCACCCGACCACTCGACGTATCCGACGCACGCATTGTTGACGAGATGGACCAGGTTGACGCCGAATTGCGGCGAACTGCCGGGCTTCCCGTCATCGTAGATCACGAACTGCGGCGACAGATCCGAGATGACGCGCTGGCTGAACTGAAGCATCCAGCGCGTGCGCTGATTCGTTGCGCCGAAGTCCGGCGAGAACGATGCGTCG
>NZ_LZXX01000169.1:1747-3529 GCF_001729305.1 Burkholderia sp. A2
CCGGCGAGAACGATGCGTCGGTTGCGCGATCCGCTATCCGCGGGGCGACGAGCGCGCTGACGGAACCGTCGGCCCACAGCTGCTGGCCGCGCAGCATCACCGTACCGAGCCGGTTCTCGCGCAGGCTCGCCGGGTCCACCGAGGTCACGGAACGGACGGCGTTGTCGCGGAAAAAGTCGGTGGGGTTGTAGCCGGTCGCAACGCCGAGCCGTACATTGACGCGGCCGGCCTGCAGCAGCGTGCTGCCGCTGCCTACGCGGCCGTCCACATACAGTTCCTTCAGCGTGTTGATCGCGCCCGAGTCGCCATCGAAGCGCCACGGACCGTTCAGGTCGAGTCGGTCTGCCAGGCTGATGCCCCACCCGTTCGAGAATGCATGACGCGCAGTCAGGTCGAGCGACAGCCGCGTGGCCGTCCGCGTGCCGCCCGGCCGCAAGGTGGCGAAACGCAGGCCCGGCTCGAGACTGAACTGGTACTTGCCGTCGTCGACCTTCTGCACCGGCGTCGCGTCGGCCAGCGCCAGCCCGGCCTCTTCCGCGTCGTTGGCATGGCATACGCCCGCCATGCCGGCCAACGCGATACAGGCGATGCCGATGCGCGTCATCATTCAGGCTGGAAACGCGCCATGAAATCGGACTGGAACCAGGCGTCCGGAATCTCCCTCGCCACATAGTCCGCATATCGCATCACGGTCACGAGATTCGGATTGAGCCCGTCGATGATCACGATCTCGGTGGGCCGCAATGCGCCGAGCTGTTGTTGAAACCGTCGATAGAATGCCGTCTTGAGAAGCTTGCCGCTTTCGCTGAAGAAACGTGCCTTCACGGGGCGCGAGTCCGTCGTATCGATCCACATTTCGATCGAGTGATACGTCATGTCGGATACGCTCTGGACGAGCTTCAACCGGTAGGCACGGCGCATCCGGCGCTCGCCGTCCTGCACGTCCTCCTCCGCCTCGACCTGGGCACGATATCCCTGTGCGAAATTGACGGTGACCACGTCGCCGTTCGACGCCTGCCCGAGCAACCGTTGCTGCGGCGAAATGCGGATCGTTGCCTTGCTCGCCGGATCGAAAAACCACAGATCGTTGCCGCTCTTGAGCATCAGCTTGTTCGCATCGCGTGCCGGCGCGGCGAATCGAATCAGGCTGCGAAACTGGCCGCTCGCCGGGTTGATCCGCGAATAGGCGGTCAGTGCGTTCGAATCCGTTTGCTTGCCATCGGTGTACTGGGTCAGCGTGACATTCAGCGTGAACGGCTCGCTCGGGTTGCGAACGGCATCGCTCGCGGCGAGGATGCGTTGCGGATCGGGCGCGGCGTGTGCGGTACAGCAGGCGAGTGCGAGGATCGCGGCGGCGGACAGGCGCGCCATCGAATGCGTCTGCATCGGAATCTCCGGGGCAAATACGGAATGACAGGGACGAGTTCGGCTCCCACCCGAAAACGGGTGGAAAACCGACAGGCTTGGGGAAGGAACGGGGTGCCGCTGCGGTGTGCGGCTCAGTAGCCCGGATACTGCATCTGCAGTGCGACCCATGCGGCCGTGCGCTTGCCGAACTCGGACGAGATCGCGTTCAGCGATGCATCGAGCGCATGCAACGGATAGCGCGTGATCGGCGCGGACAACATCCTCGTCGGCGCGTCGACGCCGGCCACGCGGTCGGGAACGATCGTCAACCCGCGCCGGGTGCGCAGGGGTTCCCGGTTCGCGGCCACCGTGTAGGCGGTCGAGCGGAACGTCGTCGAATAGGCGTCGGCCTCGAGCACGAGCGCGATTTCGTCG
>NZ_LZXX01000169.1:3655-4672 GCF_001729305.1 Burkholderia sp. A2
GAGCCGCTCGGCGACCTGCAGCGCACGTTCGCGCCCCGCGAGCGCCTCGACGAGCGCAAGCGATACCGGAATCGTCGCGGTGACGCCGGTCGTCGTGACGACCTTGCCGTCGGCAACGTAACGCTTGCCGTCGACCCAGCGCGTATCGGTAAACTTCTTGCGGAGATCGTTCATCGAATACCAGTGCCCCGTTGCGCGACGGCCTTCCAGCAGCCCCGCACGGGCAACCACCCAGACGCCGTCGCACACGCCGATGATCGTCGCGCCCTTCTTCGCCTGCTCGGCCACCCATGCCAGCAGCGCCGGATCGCTGTCGCGATGCACGGCCGGCACGATCACATAGTCCGCCCCTTCGGGCACGCGCTGATCGAACTGGGCGGTGGTTTCGTCCGGAATGACGTTCATCGGCGCCGGGAACATCCGGATGGGGCCGGGCTTCGTCGCGAGCGCGACGAGATCCGCCGCGCCCGATTCGGCCACGATGCCATAGGGAACGACGTAATCGGTCAGCTCGGTGTAGTAGTTTTCGCCGACGACGGCGACGATCGGGCGCGTGCGCCCGAAGCGCGGCTGATAGGCGGGCAGCCGGTCTGCGCGTGCCGCCGCGGGCGCCGCGGCCGCCGCAGCTGGCGTCGACGCTTCGCTCGCCGGCCCCGCATGAGCAAGGTTCGCGATACCCGATGCAAACGGCGCGAGCAGCACCATCATCCAGTACAGCATGACTTTTCGCATTGAAGCCTCTCCGTGTATGGAACTCATCCAGTAATCAGGCATGGGGCCCGTGTCGACCGTCATGACGCCGCCGCCGGCGGCAACACGACGTTGAACGTCACGTCGTCGTCGCGCTGCGCGTCCCGGACCTTCAGCGTGATCGTCCACCAGCCGGGCATGCTGAACTTCATCCCTTG
Source organism: Burkholderia sp. A2 (assembly GCF_001729305.1). Classification (NCBI taxonomy): domain Bacteria; kingdom Pseudomonadati; phylum Pseudomonadota; class Betaproteobacteria; order Burkholderiales; family Burkholderiaceae; genus Burkholderia; species Burkholderia sp. A2. The sequence continues at coordinate 4,564 of NZ_LZXX01000169.1, forward strand.
CAGCCGATACGTCCCGTTTCCGTCGCCGTCGATCACGCGAGGGCGCGTCGGCAGACCATGCCCGTGCTGGGGCATCCCGCCGCTGACATCGATGCGCGCACCGCGCACG
>NZ_LZXX01000170.1:0-3145 GCF_001729305.1 Burkholderia sp. A2
AATCAGACAACTCTTATTTGCGCACTGCCGATGAAGACGGGATCACTAACGACGCCATCGCCACCGCTCCTCGCGGATTTCGCGATGGTCATCGACTAACGGTTACACACATGGATTGATGATCTGCCGCCCGGTTTTAGTCCGAGCGGAAGTTGAATTCCGAGGCTAAAGGTTACTGCTTCGCGTCGTGCGCCCGCGTGAACTGCGAAGACGTCAAAGAGCGGCCTCACCGACGAACAAGCCATATACACTAAACTTCATGGCCTATCGCACTTACAACTCCCTTAGCCTTCGAGATCCGTCTCAAAGATCGCAAACACAGTTCCGGTATGCGGAACGCCCCTTTTTATTTTCGCGCTATCCCCAAGCAAAGCAGTCAGAACCAATTTTATTTGAGCACCTTTTGCAGCATGGTCTTTACTTGCGATCTCCAATTTATCCCTGTCGGCCCATATTAAATCCTGCTTGCCGGGAATGGACACCTGCCGCAACAAACCGACCCTCGATTTTCCATCGTTGCTCTGGAGATACCAGTCGTCTTTAGAATTCGCCTTTTGCTCCCCCGAAAGCAACCACGCCTTCATATGAATAGCACCATAGCTACTTTTTACCAGGAATGGGAGTTCTTTTTTAACTTGCATCTGATCATCCCACTCCTCCGGAATGTCGAACCTGGCCTCCTCACCATTTTCCCAACCGACTGACTTTACTTCAAAGACATTCGGCAGCGGAACTTTACCGGCGAATTGAACGTTGAAATCGATCGGGTTCGGATCTGCGGCATACGCCGACATTACACATGCACTGGCAACAATTGCCACAACGAGCCTTTTCATCATGCTGAACAATTGACACTTGCAGTAAGTTGTTTGGATCATTCAAGTTAATGCGATAGCGGCACGCATTGGTCATTTAACCGGCGCCTGCGAAAAGACGGACTCGCCCCGACTTACAGGGACGAATCCGTCGTCGTGCGCTGGCGGGGAGCACCACACATGCACGAGCGAAAGCACTATCTTAATCCTCGATGCCGGTCTCGAAGGTCGCAGTCATCGAGCCAGTGTAGGTGCCGCTACGTGGCGTGCCACCAGGCGCGTGAAGACGCAAACGGAGCTTGGCCTTGCCGCCTGTTGCAGCAGATTCAGCTGACAAGACCTCCAACGCATCCTTATGATTCACCGCATTCCAGCTCGACCAATAACCCGTCGTCGACAAGAGTACGGCCCCGTGAAACTCGATAGAGTCACCGTTGTCATGTACGAGCACCCCAACGTTTTTCGCCGGCACTTCATTCTCCGACAGCGGAGACTCGAGCCTGATACGAACGGGCCCATAGGTGCTCTTCACATTCCAATGGACCTCCCCCGACTTCTGCGTGCTCGCGCCATCCCAGTCGATTGGCGCGGTCATCGCTATGTTCGAGCCATCCCACAACGTAGTGTCGTGAGTGACATCAAATACGCTCGGCACCGGGACTTTACCGGCGAGTTGGACGTTGAGACCAATCGGATCCGGATTTGCCGCATACACCGACATTGCACATGCACCGGCCGCAATTGCCAATACCAGCTTTTTCACCGCATTCCTCCTTACCCGTCGACCTTAGTCTCAAACATCAGCGACACCGTGCCCGTATAGTCACCCGCCACCAGGCTATCCTTCATCGCATCGCTCGCTTCCCCCGGCATGATCTCCACTTCGATCGACTTGCCGTTCTTCGCTTCGTCCTTCGTCACAACCTCGACGGGATCAACGCCGACATCCTTGCCGCCGACCTTGACACCCAACTTGAAGAACGCGTCATCTTTCTTTTCGTGGCTGAGCTTTGGATCATCGGAGGTCGAGAACTTGACCTGCACGTTGCCTACCCCGCTTTTCGCAAGCACGCTCTTCTTCTTCGAATCGAACTTCTTTTCGGCCTCGTTCCAATCGAGCTTCAGCGGCTCGGCGCTGTTCCAGCCCTCCTCCTTGATCTCGAAGCCGCCCGCCACCGGCACCTCGGCGCTCAGCTTGATCTCAAAGGACTGCTCCTTGACTTCTGCGTGCGCGGTACCGGCAATTGCGACCGCGCCCAGCAGACACGCACGAACGATTGATTGATGCATACATACTCCACGAATGATTAATAGGGGCAGCGCAATAGGATGCGCACGCCAATCACATTTTCTGCCTCTGGTCAGCCCGACCCAATCAGACAACTCATATCTTGTGCGCTGTCGATGAATATAGGATCGCTTAGAGCTGCTAACACAAACGAGACGCAAAACCCTGAACGTCATATTATTGCGGCACGGTCAGACGCAAAATCAGTAACTAGTTATGGGCGGCAATAGAGCCGCCGATTCCGGTGTTCAGGCCTTCACCCAAAGGTGGTCGCCGACGCAGCGCAGCATTGAACGGCATCCTGCATGTCTTGCATCGACATCAGTGACGATAGAAACGAAAGAAACATGACCCTCTCTAATTCTTGCGACGGCGACATCTAACAATCGCGAGACGAAGCCCACAAGACCCATTTTCGAAGATGCGCCAACCCAATTGAGCGACGCAGAGAGTCGCGAGCTTCAGAGAAAATCCCTCTCCACCACCAAATTGGCGCAGAGGGATAAAGGTCTCGCCCGTGCCGAGGCACGGGCCAAAGTCACTCCTCAAACCCGGTCTCGAAGACCACTGGAAACGTTCCGCTGTATGATCCGGGGCGCGGCGCTCCATCAAGCTTTACCCACAGTGCCAACCTGGCCAGTCCGCCCGTCCTCGCTACCTCTGCATCAACAACCTCGCGCCAAGTCCCCACTTTATAGGGGCCTACGAAGCCGTTACTATTGTTGAGCGTCGAGACGTTCCAGCGGATCGGCATGGCGTCGCCAGTAACGTTTTCAATAGATGCCTCCTCATTCAAGTTGCCGGCCAGCATGCGGACTCCACCATAGCTGCTGCGCACCTTCCAGCTCAGCTCAACTTTTGACGATTCGCCCTTCGTCCACCCATCCGGATGCGTAAAGACAACGTTATCCAAATCTCCGCTGTTCACCGTAACATCAAAGAAATCCTGCGAGGGCACCTCGCCTTTGATCTGAACATTGAGATTGATCGGGTCCGGATTTGCCGCGTACACCGACATAGCACACGCACTCGCTGCAACTGC